>CAMLEX010000245.1 GCA_946479055.1 uncultured Bacteroidota bacterium
GATTAATAGTTCACTCCTTTAATAATCCCATCCTGCCATTTCAGAAAGTATAATTTTTTGTTTTCAAAATAATCCAGCACCATTGTCTTCTTATTTAAAACCGGCTGGATATCAAAATCGGTAAATACATTTTCCTGCTTGTTGCCCAGGTTAGAAGAAAGATCTTTTCCATATTTCTGTAACAGTTTTGCAAACTTCCACGTTACTTCATAACCGCGAAAAACCATATCGCTGGGCCTGGCATACATTGTATTGTTGAAATCATTACTGATAATCTGGCTAACTTTATCGGTCTTTGCATTATGAAATGGAGTACTGTAAATAATTTCAAGGCCCTTATACTCCGGTTTGGTAAACTCTTTTATCCCGTCCCATGTAGGCATACCCATTACTACAATAGGATAATCTTTAGTGATAGAAGCAAATTGTGAAGCCAGCTTTTTACCAAAATTCATATCCAGGCTGCCTGCTATGCAAAATGTAGTGCGGGTAGAGTCAAGATATGTTTTTAATTGAGTTGCCGTGAAATTATCATTCAGGTCAACATATTTTAATTTTAACGGCACAGACAATGTGGTTTTACTATACTCGTCAAAAATTGCTTTTATATGATCGTCTGCAGTTCCTTTTCTTCTGAAAACAATTACCGGATTAATGGCATAATACTTCTGAACATATTTATAAATGCCTTCACATTGCGTTTTTAATGTAGGGTTCAACAAAATAAAATAAGGATTTCCAATAGTGCCTGCATCATTTGGCACGGTAGTATTGATAACAGGAATCTTTTTTTGCAAAGCGGTTTCTGATAAAATCCTCACTTCATTATTACTGCAATGAGCTATGATCAGTGACACATCAGCAAGCTCGGGTTTAGCCAGTTGTTGTTCCAACGTTTCAGTGGCAGAACGGGTATCGTAAACAAATACTTCAAGACGGGCTCCCTCATTATTGAGTGAATCAAGTGCGAGCTGAACTCCTTCATAAAATTCCAACCCGGAATTAATGAATTTGGGAAAAACATTTTTGGTGTATTTATATTCATTAGCTCCATCAAATGCAGAGTCGAGATAGAGTGGTGCGAAAATGGCTATCTTATTTTTCTTAATAATATTATCCTGCGCTTTGATACCATAAAAGGTTAATAAGAATAAAGCAACAAAGAGATATTTTATTTTCATATTACAAGGGTTAATTAGTAACCACGAACTATAAAGGCCAATGTTTTATTCCCATTCAATAGTAGCAGGCGGTTTACTGCTGATATCATACACTACACGATTGATGCCTTTTACATTATTAATGATCTCATTAGAGATATTAGCTAAAAATTCATAAGGTAAATGCGACCAATCGGCTGTCATACCATCTACACTAGTTACCGCTCTTAGTGCCAATGTAAATTCATAAGTTCTTTCATCACCCATTACACCAACACTTTTTACCGGTAGCAAGATTGCTCCCGCCTGCCAAACAGTTGCATACAATTGATGGTCTTTTAATCCTTTAACATACAGGTAATCGGCCTCCTGCAACAATTGTACCTTTTCCTCAGTTATCTCACCCAAAATACGGATAGCTAATCCCGGGCCAGGAAAAGGATGGCGATCAATCATTTCAGCAGGAATACCCAGTTCTCTTCCCACTTTTCTTACTTCATCTTTGAATAAGGAACGTAAGGGTTCTACCAGTTCCAGGTGTAAATGTTCGGGCAAACCTCCCACATTGTGATGCGACTTAATAGTAACTGATGGACCATGTACAGATACACTTTCTATCACATCAGGATAGATAGTACCCTGGCCAAGCAAGCCAATACCTTCAATCTTTTTAGCTTCTTCCTGGAAAATATCAATGAACAAACTGCCAATTACTTTTCGTTTTGCTTCGGGATCTTCTTTGCCTGCTAGCCCGTCATAAAAACGTTGTTTGGCATCAATGCCTTTTACATTCAACCCTAATACCGCATAGGTTTTCAATACATCTTCAAATTCATTTTTGCGTAATACGCCATTGTCTACAAATATGCCGTACAATCTGTCGCCTATTGCTTTATGGATTAATGTAGCCGCTACCGTAGAGTCTACACCGCCACTCAGGGCCATCACTACTTTGCGGTCGCCGATCTGTTTTTTCAGTGCTTCAACGGTATCCGTGATAAAATGCGCCGGAGTCCAATCCTGGCTGCATCCGCAAACACTTACCAGGAAATTTTTCAGGATTTTTTTACCTTCAGTAGAATGGTAAACTTCCGGATGAAACTGGACTCCATATAATGCTTTGGATGCCGTTCCATTTTTCTTAAACGCCGCTACGGGAATGCTATCGGTATCAGCCAGCAATTCAAAACCTTCGGGAAGTTCTTTAATAGTATCGCTATGGCTCATCCATGCCTGGCTTAAGGCAGCCACATTTTTTAATAAGACATCCTCTTTTTTAAGGTGCAGCTGTGCACGGCCATACTCTCTTTTATCACTTTTTTCTACCCGGCCACCAAAACGTTTAGCTGTTAATTGAGCTCCATAGCAAATCCCCAATACAGGGATCTTTTCAATAAAAGCTTGTACGTTAACATCGGGAGCTTTTTCCTCATTTACCGAAAAAGGAGAACCTGATAGGATAATTCCCTTCAGTCCGGGCTCAAATTCGAAGGTTTTGTGATAAGGAATAATTTCGCAGTAAACGTTGGCTTCTCTTACAGCACGGGCAATTAACTGGGTATACTGAGAGCCAAAATCAAGAATCAAAATCTTTTCTGTCATGGCGGCGAAGGTAAGAAAACCGTTCCTGGTTTTGGGTTACCGGTTGCAGGTTTTTGAAACTACCACAAATTGCCCGTTCTGACGTTCCATTTCTCTTGAAATTAAGCAAAGGGTATCCGGGAATAAGGAACTGTAAAAAATTGATTTTAAAGTGATCAGGAAACACTATTTAACCGCAGAATGGAGTATACTATTTGAATGATTACCCACAGGAGCATTGTTATTAGCCTCTTTTTTATATCTGCGATAGAGTTTGTCACTTTTTTTAATACCAATGCTGCTTCTAATGCCACTGAAGGTAATTTTGACAAGATAATTGATGGCTGACCGGTCTCTTAACCGTTCAAAAAATACAGTGCCGTTCTTTTCTGTGTTTTTGTTTTTGATCAAACTATTGACTACAAATGTGAGAAGGCCTCTCTTCTTACCCTTCGCGGTCACATTTACTTTCAGATTATTATATACCATTTTCATTTCACCGGAGGCAAACGCTTCCGTTCCAACTACCCGCATCCTTATGCTATCCAGTTGTCCCGAATGCAATTCTGCAGAAGCAAGTGGTCTTAATATAGGATTTAAAATAGTAAGATCGGCTGAATCTATTTGTGCCGTCATAAAAAAACCGCCTAAAGAATCAGTATAGGATTCTTTATAATCCAGTTTTGTAACTATTTTTCTCTCCAGCAAAGCATTGGCAATTATATGAAGGCTGTCTGTTGCTGATAAATCATAATTCCGAAAATGAGTAATCCGGCTATCCAGTTTGGTAACAGTTATTTTTCCCGCAGCATTTGTTTTTTCATTTACTTCTTCATATTCTACAAAGGCATTATTCAATTTTACCGAATCAATAAGTAAGTGAGCCGGTATTTTTTTTATAAGGTTAACGGGTAGCAAACGGATATTGCCCGGCTGCCGGGGTTTTCGTTTATCCCTGTAATCAGTCAGGAATCCGTTGGTAATAGTTACAACTCCCATTTTCAATACCGTGTCCTTTATATAACTGTCGATATCAAATGGGCCAATATGAATAGCGCCTGTTTTTGCTGCAAGATAATCCGTTTGATAAGGCGAAGCAGCTATAAATGCTTCCCGATCTTTTGTGGGTTGATAAGAAAATGAATCAGCGGAAAAGTTTTTTGTGTTTTTATCATAAGCTGTATTGTACCAGTTGAACTGATCATTATCATTATGATAACTGCCAGTTACATCCCGCAGGCGAAAGCTTGTATTATGACGTACCAGTTCTCTTAGATTCAATAATAAAGTTGAGCTCACGGAAAAATTATTAAGCTTCGCAGATTCAATCTTTAATTTGCCGGCCTTTTTTCCTAAGCTGTCAATGTCAAATTTTTTCGCATCAAGGCTGGTAATAATAGCTTTCCAATCCCAGGCTCCTGCTTCATTAGGATGCACATCAAGTTTGTTTAATTGCATCATCAATTTTCCTTCGCCTGCATCAAATGTTTTTCCTTTTGCATTGGTATATAAAAAATCATATAAGTCCAACTGAATTGTTTCTGCTGAAACCTGGCGGGAAGGGTTATTGGTTATAGCAAGATCAGTAAGCTCAAGAACTTTGCCATTGCCTTTCCAGTTTAATGCAGATAAACCATTTTCATTGCTGTGGCTAAACTGCAAAACAGGATCATGGATAGAGAGTTTCCCGATTTTTGCTTCAGGCCATTTACTGGTAGTGCTATTATTTTTTACAAGATTTACATGAACTACAGGATTAAAAATCCTGATTTCATCGGCAGTTATTTTGCCATTAATAATAGCATTAATATCCGGAGTCAGTTCAAGCTTTGGGATATTGATGTTGATGGAATCCATACTGTCACTGCTTTTATACCGGATGTTTTCAAAAGAAGAAAGTTGATGATCTGAAAAACGGATTGTTTTTATAGTTAATGCCGTTAAGCCATTGTCAATATGCAAATCACTGCCATTGGCCTTCAGTCCAACTATATATGGCTTCTGATCAGCATTCGTTGAAAGCTCGTCGGCTTCAAGTTGTTGAAAAAATAAAGAAAGTTTCTTTGCCCCTTCATTGGCAACGATGTTAGTATTGCTTCCTTTTATTTTTTTCAAACGAAAAACAGGAACGCTGCTTTTGGTTTGACCAGGAAAAGAACCCAGTGTTATAGTAGCCCGATCCCAGCTGATACCACTGATGGCAGTTTGTTGAATATTATCATTGATGATCACCGAATTGATAGCCACTGATGCGGCATTAATATCCAGGACATTTTTATTTTTTACATGAATATTTCCTGCCTGAAGCTGGTTGTTCTGGTCGCCGCCGGTAAAATTAACATCGGAAAGGGTAGCGGTTATATCTCCCATTTGAAAAGAACCTTTTTTAAAAAAAAGTTCAGTGACGGAACGTTGAATATTCTGCAATTTCCTGGAACCAACCAGTTGTTTGCCAAGCACAGACATATTTGCATTTTCCAATTGCAACCGGGCGTTGTTTTTAAAAATAAGGTTGATCTGCCCATCATTAATATTCAGATTCTCTAATTGCATGAAGTTCCCGATCCCGGTTAATGTTTGAAAGATATCCTGTGTATTATAGCGTTTGTTGTCTGCAATTTTATAATCAATGACAGGCCGGTACAAGGTTACCTTTTGAGCTTTTAATTTTTGTTCAAATACAAGTTCTTCCCAGGATAAACCCTGCAGCTCAAACTGCGGCATGCGAAGACTATTGACTGGTATATTGTTTCGCAATTCCTGGTAAACAAAATTGCTAAGACTTATCCTGTTGTTATAAAGTAGTATACTGTCAAACCGGATAGAATAGCTACTGTCACGTAAAAAATTTTCATAGTTGCGGATAGCCATTACAAATTTTTCTACCGTCAATGGGTTTGGCTCATCTTTTTTTATCCGTAATCCCTGCAATTCAAAATTATTATGGTCTGAAGTAAATGAACTGGGCCGGCCTTCACGCATAGTATTTATATCAAAAGATCCGTTTTCCACTACAACAAATGCGAGTTGCATATCACCAGTTAATTCCTGTATCAGCTCATCCAATTTTGGAAGTGATTTGGCAGGACCGATTCTTTTTTCCAGGTCTACATCCAGTCGGAACCGGGGATTGATGCAATAAACGGAATCCGCCTTAATGATCTCGTTATGATAAAGCATACCGAAATCAATATTTGTCATTTGCAGTTTGTCAAAAAATATCCTGAAGGAATTAGCGGCACTATCGCCTTTTGTAGCCACAATTGTGCAACTATCGAATTCAACCATCCGGTTAAGAATATTAATGCGAAAATGGCTGAAGCTAAGCCGGTGTCTTCCGTCGGGGAATAAAATATTTTGATTGTGGGTGTGTAAGGCAACATTATCACTGAAAAGTATTTTTTGTTTACCGGCGGGTTGAGTTGTATCTACCTGCAGGTTATCCAAATGAAAATTGATGTTGGTGATGATGACGGGTGGATCATCGGGCCTTATTTTGTTTATAAGCGAAAATTTTCCATTATCGATCTGGAAGCGGTCAACTTTCAGCACTTTTAATGCATCCTGGATGGAATTATAGATCCTTCCCATTTCCTGCGGTAAAGACAGGCTGGAATCAGCAGAAGTTGTTGAATCTTTTACAGACCGTAAACGGATTACCCTGATATCTGGATTTAAAAGGTGTATAGAGTCGATCAATATTCTCTTTTCAAAAACAAGCGGGAGGATTTCTTCTACCCGGATATCGATCTTAGCTACACTAAACTGGTAGGAAGTGGCAGCAGCAGTATCGGTAGAATAAAAAATACTTTTGCGCAATACCATTTGATAATTAAACCAGTTGAATTTGAATTTATCAACTTTCAATTTCAGTTTGCCATTGGATTGTGAACTCACCATGTCTTCCACCAATCGTTCTGCATGGTTGATAAACCAGAAGTGGAACGCAGTCATCAATAGAAGAATACCACCGAATATAAAGGCGGTGATCTTCAAAAATTTTAGTGATATGCGTTTCGCCGTCAAGGTGCGGAAAGATTAAAACCTGAATTTAACAAAAATTGGTGGGGTAAAAAACACAAAATCAGTGGAATGCATTAATAACCCGTATTTTATGGGAGAATATTGGCTGCTTAGATCAAAGCTTGCCAAAATGTTCTTGCAGGTAATTATCCAAATAGTCGGCCCAGTAAGCAATGTCGCTGATCATTGAGAGAAATTCATCGTAGTCCATTCCGTCAATATCTCTTTCAGCAATGACACACAATAATCCTTTGTCGGGAATGATACTAAGTTTTATTCCCATGTGGCGTGTATTTAATTCCAGTGCTTTTTGAAAAACTTCAAATTGCATTACCGGGTTGACAGGTATTGGGTAAAGCGGGGCAAAGCAGCGTATAAAAGTTCGGTCTGTATTCTGACTGGTTTCCATATTTGTCAGAAATACTTCAATAGTAGAAGAACCCCTGGAAAAATACCAGGCATT
>CAMLEX010000246.1 GCA_946479055.1 uncultured Bacteroidota bacterium
CTTAAGCAATGCCTGGAATGCGGATGGACGGACGGCAGTGTTTTTAAAAGCAGCGTCACGAATTCTTTTGTTAAATTCAGCAGTATCTATTTCCATCAAACGGCAAAAAGAGGTTGTATCAAAATTTCTTACTTCCGCCGGTGTCACCATCAGGTCAAACATGATGGCATTATTTAAAATAGCTTTCCCTTTACGATCATAAATGATTCCTCTTTCAGGATAAACAATTTTTGGAAAAACGGCATTGTCCATAGCCAGTTTGCTGTACTTACCCGATACTACCTGCAGGTTGAACAATTGTGCAATAATGACAATAAATGAAATGAGGAAAATCAGGCGAATGATACGGCTTCTTGATTGGTTAAACACAGACATGGTGCAAGTACGAGGTATAAATAAGAGAGAGAAAATAATCCAAATACAAAGTACGAACTACAAACGACTGTTTCCAAATGTTTGCTGTAATATATTTTTCTTTTAAGAAAATTTTCTAAGATGCGATATCAGCGATTGGCGTCTACGCCGTATTGGTACGGAATTTCATTCTCCGGGGGAATAATAATTCGGTAGTGATGATCAGTAACATACTTATCGCAGTAGTAGCTACTATTTTAATTAGAAACTGCAGGAATGTTCCAAACGATAGCCATTGTAAAAAAGTTAAATAGCTGTGATGAAACAGGGTTAAGATCAAAACGTATACCAGGTAAGGTGTCCAACCCATTGCTCTTGGAGATGGCTCCCGGTAATTAAATTCTGTAGGGTCTTTTGGTGTAAGAATATTGATAACAAAAGGCCGGCAATAAGCTAATAAAATACAGGCGGCGGCATGAAGACCCGGCGTCATTGTAAAAAAATCAAGCGCCATTCCTGTTAAAAAACCAATGATGAGCAAGCCGATACGGGAAACACTGAAAGGCAGCCATAAAATAAACAGGTAATATAAATAAGGAATAATAAATTGATGAAGATGCGGAATTTTATTCAGCACATACACCTGTATCAGAATGAATACAGCGAAACGGATAATATTTCTTAACAAATCACTCAACGTTTATTCTTTTTAGCATCTTCAATTATCTTCTTAGTCTCTATATTCAATTGCCTTTGCTCTGCTTCCTGTATATTTTCCACCAGCATTACCTGTTGCAGGTTTTGAAAATTAGCAGCCGTTTTTATTTTTAACACATAAAAATTAGTAGAGGGATCGGGGATTATTTGCGCTACTGTTCCTACCATATGTCCGGGCGGAAAACTGAGTGAATAATTTCCGGTGAGTATCGTATCGCCTTTAACCAATGAATCACTTTTGGGAATGCTGCTTAACGTAAGAAATCTTGGATCTTTTCCATCCCAGGAGAGTGTGCCTGAACTTTTTGTTTTTTTAACCACCACATTCACTTTATTTTGAACGTGCAGCAAGCTCATAACCTGGCTAAAGTTGGGACTGACATTTACTACTTGCCCTACCAATCCACCATCTGAACTGAATACGCCCATATTGTCTTTTACTCCCTGGTTAGCACCGAGATTTACCTGCACATAATTTTTATCCGAATTCACAGTAGTGTACATCACCTGGGCATCCCGCCATGCATAATGACGAAAGTTTCCCAATGTATCATAAGCCACCGAATCTTTGGTAAACTGCACTAAAGTATCCACCTTTGAAAAGTTGGCGGGTAACAGGTTCATCAACGAATCATTCATTTTTAAAAGTCGCCTGTTTTCTTCTTTCATTTTAAAGAAATCTTCCAGCGTATTATATCTTGAATTGAACCAGCCGGTTGCTTCGTTGGCTACGCCTAAACCTTTGGCTTTATGAAAACGATTGTATGTAAAAAGAAACCACAGAGCGACAGCCTGCAAAACCAGGAAAACAATAACGGTAAAAAAACGCCGGATGAAGAGGAATATATTACGCAAAGTAGCAAGTTTGAAGTTTGAAGTACGAAGTACGAGTATTGCAAATTGTACTTCGTACTTTGTATCTCGTACCTCGTATTATCTCATTACAAATGGATACCTGTCATAATGTTTCAAAGCAATACCCGTACCACGAACAACACTTTTCAGTGGATCATCGGCAACATGCACGGGAAGTTTAATTTTTTGGCTTAATCTTTTGTCAAGACCTCTTAACAAAGCGCCACCACCAGTCAGGTATAACCCGCGGCGATAGATATCACCGGCCAGCTCAGGCGGTGTTTGTTCTAATGCTTTTAAAATAGCTTCTTCAATTTTAAAAATACTTTTATCCAACGCTTCTGCTATTTCCTGGTAGCTCACCATAATCTGTTTGGGAATACCTGTGACAAGGTCACGACCATTAACAGGAATATCATCAGGAGGATTTTCCAGATCTTTCATAGCCGAGCCTACTTGTATCTTAATTTGTTCTGCGGTACGTTCACCAATCAATAAGCTATGATAACGGCGTAGTGCTTCCATAATATCAGCAGTAAATTCATCACCGGCAATCCGTATTGATTGATCGCAAACAATACCTGCCAATGCTATAACGGTAATACCTGTAGTACCACCACCAATATCAATAATCATATTACCAACCGGCTCCTCTACGTCAATACCAATACCCAGCGCTGCAGCCATTGGCTCATGCAGCAGGTAAACTTCTTTAGCTCCTGCTTGTTCAGCACTGTCGCGGACAGCACGTTTTTCCACCTCTGTTATGGAGGAAGGAATGCAAATCATCATACGCCAGCTTGGGGGAAATAAGGGTTTTTTGGGGTAAACCAGTTTTATCAGCTCACGGATCATCAGTTCCGCAGCATTAAAGTCAGCAATTACACCATCTTTCAAAGGACGAACCGTACGGATACTTTCATGGGTTTTTTCATGCATCATCAATGCTCTTTTTCCTACAGCTAACACTTCTTTAGGATTATTCCTGTTGAGAGCTACAATGCTTGGCTCGTTCACTACCACTTCATCATTATGTATAATAAGGGTATTCGCTGTACCCAAATCCATTGCTATTTCTTGTGTAAACCAGTTAAAAAGTCCCATTCTATATTATTGGATTAAATGTGTGCAAAGTTGTAGGATTAATTCGAATTATCAAAAGCGAACCCTTGGCAGGCAAGAATTATTCAGATACTTTATTTATTATTGGCAATTATACTCATTTATTTTCAAGCAATCTCTCTCCAATGATTTTTTAGATTCTAAATTTTCTTTCCGGTTAATAAACGGGTTTCCGACGATTCTATTATTACTACGTAAACTTTCTTTTTCAATTATTTAATTCATGTATTTATTGCTGGTTATTAGTGCGAACCGCGTGGTTTTATCAATTTTGGCACAAAAATAGCATCCGACCATTTAAAAGCTATCATTAGTAACTTCCACTAAAATCAAATTATGAAAAAAGTTGTAGTAACAACATTCGTTTTATTAGTCTTATTTACAGCAGGGGTACAGGCACAAAGTCGTAGCGCTAACAGTACATCATATAAAACCGCACTTGGGGTAAAAGTATGGGATGGGGGAGGAATTTCCCTAAAACATTTTTTTAATAAAAATGCCGGAGAGTTAATCGGGTATTTTTACCGACATGGTTTCCGGCTTACTGGTTTATACGAGATACATGGCGATATTTCCGGCGCTCCGGGGCTTAAATGGTATGTAGGCCCGGGTGTCCACATAGGTTTTTATGATGGTGGTTATTATCATCGTAATTACTACTATGGCGATAGTCATACAAATGTTGGCATAGATGGTGTCATCGGGCTTGATTACAAATTCCGCGGCGCCCCTATTAATATGTCATTGGATTGGCAACCAGCTTTTGAATTCGGAGATGGTCCCGGATTTTATGGTAGCTGGGGAGGATTAGGAATCCGTTACACTTTCTAATATATCTTCGATTTATCAGCAAAAGGAGGTGATTCCGTATCAAAACGAGATCGCCTTTTTTTATTTTTTGATTCCGGTATGCCTGTTATTCACACAAAAAACTTCAACTGGTTTTGTAAAAGCATTCCCTGTTATAAAATTTAGACTTTATTTCATTTTTCATCCGGCAACAAAGCCTAATCTTTTCTCAACCGGTGCTGGTAATGCCGGCAACTTTCTTCTTTCAATTAAAAAACTATTGAGTTGCGCTATTTCACGAAAGATATAATGCTTATCCGCAGCGGCTTTCAGATAATCTTTTCCCGAACTTCCGCCGGTTCCTATCCGGGTGCCGATCATGCGATGCACCATATTCATGTGCCGGTAACGCCATGAGCTGAGCTGTTCATCTATTTCCAGCAAGCTGTTTAATAATTGAAAAGGCAATTGCAACATGGGATAGCCACGATATAGCATGATAAATAAAGCAGCACGGTTTGCAGATGGAGAGAGAGATTGTGCATTTCTCGTTGTTTGTTGCTCGTTGCCCGTTGCTTGTTGCAGGTTGTCTGGCAAAAAGATATCATCAAAGAATTGTAAGTTGTTCTTTTCTGCTTCCGCTAAACTATTTTCATATTGATATCGATATTCTGACCAAAAAGGATGGGCATTCTCCCTATTATCATGTGATGCAAAATTTTTCCAATTATCTTTTTCATCAAAAAAAGGCATCCGTTCCAGCCAGCTATTTAATAATTGCAGTAATGATTTTTCGTTTTCGGCTTTTTTGATCACATCAATATGTTCGATACGCAGTTGTGATATATAATATTCTTTTCCATGCCTGTGTTCAAACTTCAATCCCAGCTTAGCTTCCAGCTCTTTAAACTGCCAGCTTTGAAATCCCGATGCAGGTCGCAGCATATCCCGGAAATCCAAAAAATCCATGGGAGTCATCGTCTCCATGATGTCTATCTGGTTGACCAATACCCGCAAAATTGTAACACAGCGGTTGAGGCGATGCACTACTGTTTGTAATTCGGGAGAATTATCATTCAGCGATGGTTTGGCTAGAATCTTTACAATAGAATCAACTTCATGATGAAGTTGTTTGAACCAAAGTTCATACGCCTGGTGAATAACGATAAACAACATTTCATCATGGGCAGGCAATTGCAGTTTATCACTTTCTGGAAATTGGGCATTTAAAATTTTATCTAATTGCAGGTAATCATGATAATTTACTTCACCAGGCATAACAAACATTTATGCAAAAGTAAGTGTACCTCATCATCCTGAAATGAATAGGTCAAACGGTGTCAATCTATTCATTTCCCCTTGAAGCAGATATAAATTCGTACCCTATATCACTGCGATAATTGATCCCCTCAAAATTAGTATAGTTCAATACATCCAGGGAAGTATTGACAGCTTCTTCTATATTTTCTCCAAAAGAAGTAACACAAAAAACCCTGCCGCCATTTGTAACGATCTTTCCCTCTTCCTCTTTTGTTCCGGCCTGGAATATCAATGATTGTTTACCATAATCATCCTCTAATCCTGTTATTTCAAAACCTTTTTCAAAAGGTCCGGGATAGCCTTTGCTCACAGCCACAATGGTAGCGGCCGATCTTTTATCGGCCTGGATTTTTACCATATGCAATTCTTTATTAGATGCAGCCACACACAATCCTACCAGGTCATTTTCCAAACGGGGAATCACCACTTCAGTTTCCGGATCGCCCATGCGACAGTTGTACTCAATCACGTATGGATCTCCGTTTACATTGATCAGGCCGAAAAAAATAAATCCCGTATATTGAATTCTTTCTTTCATCAAACCATCTACTGTTGGCTTAATGATGCGTTCTTCTACTTTATGCATAAAGCCGGGTGTGGCAAAAGGAACGGGGCTTACAGCGCCCATCCCACCTGTCATCAGGCCGGTATCTCCTTCACCGATCCGTTTATAATCCTTGGCTTCAGGCAGAAGCAGATAGTCTTTCCCGTCTGTAAGTACAAACACACTGAGTTCTATACCCGTTAAAAAATCTTCTACCACTACTTTTTTACTGGCTTCACCAAATTTTGCTCTTTGAATCATTAATTCAAATTCAGCAACAGCTTCCACATAGCTCTGACAAATAACCACTCCTTTACCTGCGGCTAAGCCATCTGCTTTTAAAACAACAGGCAAAGCGTGTTGCTCCAGGTATTTCACACCCTCTTCATAGTTATCCAATGTAAACTCTTTGTATGCGGCAGTAGGAATATTATGTCGTTGCATAAATGCCTTAGCGAATGCTTTACTACCTTCCAGCTGCGCACCCTCTTTGGATGGCCCGATGAAATGAATAGCCTGCAGATCTTCTCTTGATTTAAAATAGTCATAAAGACCATTCACCAGCGGCTCTTCGGGACCTACGATCAGTATTTCTATTTTTTCATAAATGCAAAACTTTGCGATACTGTCAAAATCAGAAAGATCGAGGGTAACGTTCACTCCGTATTTGGCCGTACCAGGATTGCCGGGAGCTATAAATAATGGATTGGTCCAGACACTTTGACTCAACTTCCAGGCAAGAGCATTTTCTCTGCCGCCAGAGCCTAATAATAAAATTCGCATTGTGGTGTTATTCGTCGGGTTTTAGAAATTGCGAATATCGCTACGTTTGCTAAAGATACCCTGAAAAATTTTTGAGTGGTCAAATTTCTGTATTTTGTTCGCTATTATGATTTAGTTTTTCTGACTATAAAATAAAAAACGATCGTATGAGCCAACTTGCAACATCCGGCAAACACCCTAAAGGTCTTTATGTGCTCTTTGCCACCGAAATGTGGGAAAGGTTTAATTTCTATGGCATGCGGGCCATCCTGGTATTATTCATGACTAAGGCCCTTCTCTTTAATGACGTATTCGCTTCGAACCTTTATGGCAGCTACATTGGATTGATCTATCTCACCCCTTTAATCGGTGGTTATGTGGCCGATCGTTATTGGGGAAACAAGCGATCTATCTTTGCCGGAGGTATTATCATGGTGAGCGGGGAAATATTTCTTTTCTTTTGCGGTACGTTTTATAATTCAAACCCTTCCTTATCGACCTTTCTGTTCTTTGGTGGACTGGGATTAATGATAGCAGGTAATGGGTTTTTCAAACCGAATATATCTTCGCTGGTTGGTCAATTATATCCTGCCGGAGATACGCGGAAAGATGCGGCCTATACTATATTTTATATGGGCATCAATGTGGGTGGTGCGTTGGGCCCACTCGCCTGCGGATTTGTTGGCGATACAGGAAACCCGGCCGATTTCAAATGGGCCTTCCTGGTGGGAGCGGTTGCCATGCTGTTGAGCTTGTTG
>CAMLEX010000247.1 GCA_946479055.1 uncultured Bacteroidota bacterium
GTTGAATTAGCAAAAGAAAGCGGAATCACGTTGATTGGGTTTTTGCGCCATGAACGATTTAATATTTACTCAGGTGAACAAAGAATCATAATGTGAGTTGTCAGGGGTGAATGGTGAGTAGGTCTTCAGAGATGACCCCCAAAAAAAATGACAACTCACTCTTTCTTAAAAATTAGCAGTAGTAACTAGTGAGTTGTGAATGGTGCGTAAGTATCCGAAGATGGGCAACCACTCACAACTGACAGCTCACCACTCACTTTAAAAACTTGTCAATGATGAGCGATAAACAATCCGAATCTGCCGGTGCTGAAAATCCTGAAGGATTCACGGGATTAAAATTGGGGCCAATCAAAAAAACAGCCGCAGGTATACCCGCCGTCTTATCTGGCTTCCGACATGCATTGGGTGAAGCCGGTCTTGCACGTGGATGGAAAGCCCTGTCAAAGTTGAATCAGAAAGATGGATTTGATTGCCCAAGCTGCGCATGGCCTGATCCAGATGATGAACGAAATGGTAGTACCGAATACTGTGAGAATGGAGCGAAAGCCGTGGCTGAAGAAGCTACAACAAAAAAACTGGAAGCTGATTTCTTTGCAAGGCATTCTGTAAGAGAATTGTCAGCATTGAACGATTATGAAATAGGGAAGAAGGGCCGCATTACACAGCCCATGTATTTACCAAAGGATAGCACTCATTATCAGCCTGTCAGTTGGGACGATGCTTTTCAAAAAATCGCTGCTACATTAAATAAGCTTGATTCACCCAATGAAGCTATTTTTTATACATCAGGAAGAACGAGTAATGAAGCGGCTTTCCTTTATCAATTATTTGTACGTGAGTATGGCACCAACAATCTACCCGATTGCAGCAACATGTGTCATGAAAGCAGCGGCGTAGCACTGGGTGAATCATTAGGCATTGGAAAAGGATCTGTAAAACTGGAAGATCTTTACCAGGCCGAAGTGATTATTATACTCGGACAAAATCCCGGGACCAATCATCCACGCATGCTGACTGCTTTGCAAAAAGCGAAAGCCAATGACGCTATTATTATATCCATTAATCCATTACCGGAAACAGGACTGATGGGTTTTAATAATCCCCAACAGCTAAAAGGGTGGATGGGTATGAGTACCGCTCTTACGGATATTTTTTTGCAGGTAAAAATAAATGGTGACATGGCATTGCTGCAGGCTATTGCTTTGCTACTATTACAGGAAGAACAAAAAGATCCGGGTAAAGTATTTGATCTTGATTTTATAAAAAACAAAACAGAAGGGTATAATGAGTATGTTGAACACCTGCAAAAGCAAAATCCGGATGAGCTGGCGAAGGCCTGCGGTATTGATCTTGCGCAGATAAAAGAAGCCGCTGAAGTATTGAAAAATAAAAAAAAGATCATAGCCTGTTGGGCGATGGGTCTTACACAACATAAGAATGCGGTGGATACGATTAAAGAGATCGTGAATTTATTGTTACTGAAAGGCAGCATTGGAAAACCGGGAGCCGGCACCTGCCCTGTAAGGGGGCATAGTAATGTGCAGTGTGATCGTACGATGGGTATTTATGAAAACCCTTCTAAAACATTTTTAATATCCATACAGGATAATTTTCATTTTACACCCCCTCAGCAAAAGGGTTATGATGTAGTCGAATCCATTAAAGCGATGTACAATGGAAAAGCAAAAGTGTTTTTTGCCATGGGAGGCAATTTTCTTTCCGCAACACCGGATACACACTACACAGCAGAAGCATTAAAAAAATGTAAACTTACTGTACATGTTTCTACTAAACTAAATCGAAGCCATTTGGTTCATGGCGAAGAAGCATTGATACTTCCCTGTCTCGGAAGAAGTGATAAGGATATTATAAACGGGGAAGAGCAATTTGTTTCCTGTGAAAATTCGATGAGTGTGGTGCAGTTATCAAAAGGGGTTTTGAAACCGATATCCGATGAGCTGCTAAGCGAACCGGTAATAGTATGCCGACTGGCAAAAGCGACTTTTAAAGAAAAGACTAAAGTAAACTGGGATAAATATCTTTCGCATTATGATCATATAAGGGATGATATTGAACGCAGCATTCCAGGTTTTGAAAAATATAATGAACGGATTAGAAAGGGTGGTGGCTTTTATTTACCCAATTGCAACCGGGAAGGAAATTTTGATACGGTTTCGCAAAAAGCGCATTTTACTATTTCGCAGCATATTGCAACAGAACTGGCAGATGATGAATTGATGATGATGACGATCCGCAGCCATGACCAGTTTAATACTACTATCTACGGCCTCAACGATCGCTATCGTGGCATCTACAATGAACGGCGGATCATTTTCATGAACCAGCAGGATATGAATAAAAGAGGCTTAAAAAAAGAAGATGTGGTGGATCTGTATAATTATCATGACGGGATAGAAAGAATAGCCCGTAAATTCCTGGTGATCCCTTATCCCATTCCCGAAACCTGTACGGCTACTTATTTTCCTGAAACGAATGTGTTAGTTCCGATCAGCAGTGTGGCAGAAAAAAGTAATACACCTACTTCGAAGTTGGTAATAGTGAAAGTGAGAAAGTGTGAGTGAATCTTTTTCTATTGAGAATTGAACATTGAGAGTTGAGTATTGAGCATTTTGTCTTTGAAGAAATGTTCAATATTCAATTTTCAATTCTCAATGTTCAATTCAATTATGCCGCATCCCTTCTGCCACTCTGAATACATGAAGCAAATAAGGAAATAAAGCATCCATCGTTTCTTCTACACCACGGGTAGAGCCAGGCAATGTAATAACCAATGTATTTTTTATAAATCCTGCTATACCTCTTGATAACATAGCATAGGGTGTTCTTTGCTGGCCATAATTGCGGGCGGCTTCCATAATGCCTGGAATTTCCCTTTCTATCAATGGTCTTATTGCATCGGGTGTAACATCTCTTGGAGAAAGACCGGTGCCACCGGTGAACAGGATAAGATCATAACCGTCTTTACTCAGTTGTTTTACTTTGTCCTGTATCAAAGTAAATTCATCAGGAATTATTTCATGAACCTCAGCCGTCATTTTGTGCTGCCCCAGTTTTTCAATGATCTTTTTCCCGCTGCTATCTTGTTTTTTGCCATGAAAAACTCCATCGGAACACACAATTACTGCGGTTCTAAGATTGCTGGCCAACTGATCATTGAAATCAGTTTTACCGCCTTTTTTACTTTCTAACCTGATCGTTGCTATTTCCACACCTTTATCCAGTGGCTTGAGCATATCATAGATCGTTAATGCAGTGATTGCAGCTCCGTGCATAGCTTCTACTTCCACACCTGTTTTATAAATGCTGTGAACTTCTACCGTGATGATGATCTTTAATTCGTCCAGTTCATGTTTTATAGCCGCATATTCAACAGGAAGAGGATGACAATCAGGAATTACATCACTTGTTTTTTTAATGGCCAGTAACCCTGCTGCCCTTGAAAATTCAAAGACATCTCCTTTAGGAACTTTTTTATTTTTAATAGCATCTATTGTTTCTTGTTTGGAAACAGTAATGGTAGCTGATGCGATCGCCTGTCTCAGTGTACTTGCTTTGTGTGTGATATCAACCATATATTATTTATTCTCCTTCCATTGATAGGATTCATCTTCAAATAATTCCTTTCCCCAAACAGGGAGTTCTGCTTTTAATCTTTCTACCGTTTCTTCACAGGCATCAATAGCCGCTTTGCGATGTGCAGAAGATGTAAAAACAAACAAGGAAATTTCTCCTGCCGCTACTTTGCCCAGGCTATGATATACATGCATACAGGTCAACTCATATTTGGAAAAAATATCTTCCCGTATGCTA
The DNA here is from genome assembly GCA_946479055.1 of uncultured Bacteroidota bacterium. Next base: position 3,832 of record CAMLEX010000247.1, read on the forward strand.
TGCATTTTTTCGAGGGCCATTTCTTCGTAGGTCGTGTATTCTATCGCTGTTACTTTTTTATCATTGATCACATCTGCTCTTACCTGGCCCAGGAAAATACTGTGTCCGCCGATAGTTGTTTGTGTACTGTGCTTTTGAATACTGTCTGCGACAAAGGATGCAGAAACCGGGCCTTGTACGAAGATGTTTTTTGGCTTTCTTTCTTTCATGACTGTTGTGCCTGGTGTTGTTTTTTCCAATTTTCAATACCACCCTTAAGACTGTAAATCTTTTTTGTTGTTCCAAAAATACCGGATAATAAGATAACGGCTTGCTTGCTTCGTTTACCTGACTGGCAAAAAACAACAATCGTATCAGCCTTTACTTCAGGCATGGGCTCTGTTATTTGTTTCAGCGGAATTTTTTGGTGATGAAATTCATTGATTACAGGTGTTTCATCTGGCTCACGTACATCTATTACGTCAATTGTTTCATTTTCCAGCAGGTCGTCAAATGCAGCTCCATCAATTTCGAACGATTCAGGTGATGATGAACAAAGCCATTCATAAGCCATTTGCTTAAAAAGTATTTCATTGGCAGGTATCAGCGAACGGGTTTCTTCTCTTGCAATCAATTCAAAATCGTAGAGCTGATTATTCAAAGCATTATAAGTCAAAAGCCGGTTGATAAGAGGTTTACCTATGCCTGTAATTAATTTAATAGTTTCATTGGCCATCATTGTACCAATAATGCCTGGCAATACGCCTAATACTCCCGCCTCAGCACAGTTCAGGATTTCATCATCTTTTGGGGGCTGAGGAAATATATCCCGGTAATTTGCCGGCATATCATTATTTTTTTGGCGATAATTAAAAATTGCTGCCTGCCCTTCAAATTGGGAAATAGCGCCATAAACCAAAGGTTTGTTCAGCAATACACAAGCATCATTGATCATATAACGGGTAGCGAAATTATCAGTGCCATCAATGATAATTTCAAATGATTGCATGATCTCTAAAGCATTTTCAACGGTTAGCCGTTGGATAAAAGGAATAATATTTATCTCAGGATTCAATCGCCGTAATACCGAAGCGGCTCTTTCTGCTTTTAGTAATCCAATATCGTTGACGGAGTACAAAACCTGTCGGTGAAGATTGTTAAGAGCTACCGCATCATCATCTACAATCCCTATTGTTCCTACGCCTGCCGCCGCCAGGTATTGCAACACGGGGCAACCGAGGCCCCCCGCGCCAATCACCAATACTTTAGCCTGCAGCAACTTTTGCTGACCCGGTTCACCAAACTCCTTTAAAATAATCTGGCGTTGGTATCTTTCATATGTAATATTTTCTTTCATTTTTTATCCGCCTGAAAAGGGTGGGAGTAAAGCTATTGTGCTGTCTTCTTTTAAAACAGTATTGGCCATAACTGTTTGTTTATTGACGGCCATAATATATTTGCTGGCAGCCAGTGCCGGGTAAAGTTTATTTAATTCATCCACCAGGCTGTTGGTATCAGCAATATCCTCAAGTGTAAGCGTACTGCTATTTATTATCTCAGTAAGCTGGCCAAATATCATAATTCGTATCTGCATATTCACGCAAATTTACTTCAGTTAGCTGTTATTTGAGCTTGTTTGTCTCTCTCAGCGCAATTAAATTATCTTTGCCCCAATTTATTTTTTATGGGTAAGTTTCATGAATCTATCTCCGATCATCATAAAGAGTTTATCGAATCACAACATTTATTTTTTGTAAGTACAGCGCCACTAAAAGCAGAGGGGCATATTAATCTTTCTCCAAAAGGGCTTGACAGTTTCCGGATTCTTTCGCCAACACGGGTTGCCTATATGGATATAGTAGGTAGTGGAAATGAAACTTCGGCGCATATTCTTGAAAATGGGCGTATCACATTTATGTTTTGTGCATTTGGCGGCCCGCCTAATATTTTAAGGCTTTATGGCAAAGGTTATACTGTTCTACCCGGCGATGCAGAGTGGTCCGAACTTTCTTCTTATTTCAACTTGCTGCCTTCTACGCGGCAGATCATTGTAGCAGACATTTTTAAGGTGCATACATCCTGTGGTTTCGGAATTCCTTATTATGAATATACCGGGGAAAGAGATCATGCACATAAATGGGCGGAAAAGAAAGGAGCTGCTGGGCTTGAAGAATATAAGAAAGAAAAAAATCTCGTAAGCCTTGATGGTTTACCAACTGCATTAGCAACATCAGGCATAGGTAAATAATAATTTATAAGCAGCTACTGCCAATACAAAAGCCAGCATATATTTTAAGAGTGTTTGTTTAAAACGTAGCGCACCAAAATAAGCCCCACAGATACCGCCAATAAAAGCGATAGCTACATACATATACATATCAGTACTGAATTGAATACCTTTTGTCAATTGTCCTGCCAGGCCCGATAAGGAATTGACAAAAATGAATAAAGCGCTGATAGCAGCTGTTTGTTTCATATCAGCCCATTTTAATAATAATAAAACAGGCGATAAAATAATGCCTCCTCCTATGCCGATCAACCCGGACAGGAAACCAATACCGGCGCCGATAAACAGGGATAAATCTGTATTTGCTTTTTTTAATTCACTTACCTGTATGTTACTGAAAAATAGGAAACGTATAATTGGAATGATCAATAACAAGCCCAATATTTTTTTATAAATGGTAGCATCTACGGTAATCAGACCACCTATAAAAGCCATCGGTATGGATGCGATCGCGAATGGAAGGAATAATTTCCATTTAAAATGCCCACCCCTGTAAAATTGAATAAACGAAGTAAGTGACACGAACAGGTTCAGCAAGAGAGCCGTGGGTTTCATCACATCCGGTGCTATGCTGAAAATGGCCATCAAAGCCAGGTAGCCGCTTGCACCGCCATGCCCGACTGACGAATACAAAAAGGCGACAAGAAACAATAAAATATAAAACAAGAAGATACTATCCATACTTAAAAACTATAATGGCAATAAATGTATTTCAACTATGTGTCCTTTCTCACAAATTGTAACATCTTCCTCTATTTTTATTAGGCAATTGGCGTTCGCAAACGAACTTAAGCGATATGATTCTTGTGCATGCAAAGGGGTGGCTGTTTTTCCATCATAAAACCCTTTCAAAAAATGAGTAAGACCCGGTGCTTTTTTGAATGCCGTAGTCAAAGCCGCCTGTACGATCCGTATACCTGTTTGTTGCTTACTAATTTTTCTCAACGCCGGTTCCACATACTCATAAAAGCAGGAGAGGACTGAAGCTGGATTGCCCGGTAAACCAAAAATCAGTTTGTTTTCCTGCCCGACTGCGTCATTCAGGCGGGCTTTTTTCCCGAAATAAAATGGTTTGCCGGGTTTCTGTTTTATTTTATGAAATACTTTTTCAATCCCATTTTGTT
>CAMLEX010000248.1 GCA_946479055.1 uncultured Bacteroidota bacterium
TATTTGTTCCTGTATTTTCTCTGGCCGCATTTGCGGGAAAAATAGTACATCCTGTATAGAGGGCTGATTGGTCAACAACATACACAACCTGTCGATGCCAAAACCGATACCGGATGTGGGCGGCATTCCATATTCCAAAGCCCGCAGAAAATCATAATCAATGAACATCGCTTCATGATCACCTCTTTCCATTAATTGTACCTGTTCTTCAAAGCGTTCCCGCTGATCAATAGGGTCATTTAATTCCGAGTAGGCATTAGCGATTTCTTTTCCATTGATGATTAATTCAAAACGTTCAACCAACCCTTGCTTGTCACGATGTTTTTTTGTCAGGGGACTCATTTCAACAGGGTAATCTATAATGAACGTAGGTTGTACATAATGGTCTTCGCATTTGCCGCCAAAGATCTCATCAATCAGCTTGCCTTTTCCCATTGTATTGTCAACATGAATATGCAATTGCTGGCAAACAGAACGCAGTTGCTCTTCATTCATACGGCTTACATCAAAACCCGTATGTTCTTTAATGGCATCATAAATGCTGATACGTTTAAAAGGTGCTTTGAAAGAAATGTTTTTATCACCTATTTGTACCTCCGTTGAATTACCAACATCCATCGCTGCTTTTTCCAGCAACTGTTCAGTTGTGTCCATCATCCAGTAATAATCTTTGTAGGCTGTATAAAATTCAAGAATGGTAAATTCAGGATTATGTGTTCGGTCCATGCCTTCATTTCGAAAGTTCCGGCTGAATTCATATACCCAGTCAAAGCCTCCGACGATTAGTCTCTTTAAATACAATTCATTGGCAACACGTAAATAAAAAGGGACATCCAGCGCATTATGATGAGTAATAAAAGGCCTTGCAGCAGCGCCGCCCGGTATGTTTTGCAGTACCGGTGTATCTACTTCCAATGCACCCTGCGCATTTAAAAACTCACGCATGGAGTTGATGAGTTTTGTTCTTTTAATAAATGTTTCCTTTACCGATGGATTGATAATAAGGTCCGCATATCGCTGGCGATAACGGAACTCAGGATCAGTAACAGCATCAAAGGTTTGGCCTTCCGCTTCTTTCACTATTGGCAGCGGACGCAATGATTTGCTCAAAAGTGTCAGCTCTTTAACATGAACAGATGTTTCACCTGTTTTGGTGATAAAGGCATAACCTTTTATGCCAATGATATCGCCAATATCGAGCAATTTTTTCCAGACAATATCATAAAGGGTTTTGTCTTCACCGGGACAGATATCATCACGGCGGATATACAATTGTATTTTCCCATGTGCATCCTGGATCACCGCAAAATTGGCCTTGCCCATATCTCTTACACTCATAATGCGGCCGGCCAGGCATACATCAGCAAATTGATCTTTGGTTTCTTCTTTATAATTTTCTTTTATAAAAACCGAATGGCTGTTGACCGGATATAAAGGAGCCGGGTAGGGCTCTATTCCCATCATAATCAGTTCGGCCAGTTTTTCGCGACGTAGTTCTTCTTGTTCGGAAAGGTGTTGTGTACTCATTACTCTGCTTTTTTCAAAAGTGGGTCAAAGGTACTGGAAACACTCCTTTTCTAATGATTGGATTTTCCAAAATAGAACTGTATGAACCTTGGTGAAATCCTTACGTCTTCCGGTGCGCTGGTATTAAACAATTTGTCCCACCAGGTTACACAAGTGCTGAAACAACAGTCAGGGTATTTGCAATGGTGATGAATATGCGATACCTGTAAACGGGGAAAAATCTTTTGCGCCCAGGGTTTATGTAAGAGAACATGCATGAAACAGTAATATACAAACCCGGTATAAAGACCCGTACAAAAGGTAAAATAGTTGTCGAGCAAAATGGCGGATACGATAAATAAAATGTTTAACAACAATAGTTTGGTGTTCAGCTCTGCTGTGATCTTTAGTTCAGTAGGATGTCTATGATGATTCATGTGTCGCTCCAGACTTTTCCCCGGATGTCTTTTTTCTTTGCCATGCATCCAGAACCGGTGAGAGATATATTCGAAAAAAGTATAGGTTATGAAGCCGGTAAAAAATAATAACACGTGAAATGAAAGACGGTTTTCACTTTCCAACCTGGTTATGCCGTAAATAGCCGGGCTAAGTAAAAACAGGAAAATTGCATAACATTCCAGTTGTGAAAAATTTCTTGCCTTTGGAGAGGATCCAAATGATTGCGTATTCATAATAATAATTTTGTGGTGGAAGAGTTGATCAATAAATTTGTAATTACTCCCCGGCTTACCGGGATAATAACAGGTTCGGGTGACAGATAGCAGGTATAAGAATTATTGGAACTTAATTTTTTCATTCCATAGCCTGTTATCAGTTTTTTGATGGCTGCCGGAAGAACCTTATCTAAAAGCATAAAAAATTTATTTACCCGTCCCGGAATGATCACTTCTTTTCTTTTCAGTAATCCATCAATTGCAATAGGTACTACTTCTTCGGGGTTCATAACAGACAGACGGGAAATCCAGTTTCCTGTTTTGTTCATCAGGGTAAGAGGAATGTTAGTGTTCATGCCACCCGGACATAAAACACTTACATGGACTTTATTCTTTCTTAACTCCTTGCGTAGGCTTTTTGAAAAAAAATAGATAAAAGACTTTGTAGCTCCATATACCTGTTTTTTGGGCAAATAAAAAAAAGATGCCATACTTCCGACATTCAAAATGTAGGATTGATTATTACGTTTCAAAGTATCGAGAAATAAACGGGTGATAAGAGTAGTGGCTAGTACATTTAGCTTGATCTGTTTCTCGTACAAGTGAATACTCCCTTCCTCAAAAAAAACAGTACTGCCGATTCCTGCATTGTTGATGAGCATATTCACCTGTAAGTTCAAAGCACTTATTTGATTATAGACTTCGAGACAACTTTCATCTTTGCACAGATCTTTTTCTATAGTTATTACATCAACAGGATAATTGCGTTTGATAAAATGGGTAAGTGAATGCAGTTCCGGTCCCGGCAGTGCTACAAGAATAAGGTTCATTTTTCTCCGGGCACATTCAATAGCCAATGCTTTTCCAAAGCCTTCACTGGCGCCTGTGATCATTGTATAACAGGAGTTACGCATAGATATGGATTTAAAAATTGAATGGTGGGTTGCAGCGCCTTGACAAAAGGAGTAATGGAATAACCAAGTTCTTCTATTGCTTTTGCAGAACTAAAGGATTTATTGCAATAAATATGTTTAACACTCTTTGCGCTGAAGACAGGTTCTTTGCCCAACAGTTTTGATTGTACCACATGCCAGCATCCATATAGTCTGGCCATGTTTTTTGGAATGGGAAGCAATATTCCTCTTGAGCCTGATATAGTGCGAATGGTTTGAAAGAATTCCGCATAGGAAAGATTTTCACCTCCCAGGATATATTTTTCACCAGTGGTGCCCTTTTCCGTCGCCAGTAAATGTCCCTTTACGAGATCATTAATAAAAACATAATTAGAAATAAACTGAGGATTACCCGGACAAAAACTGAGTTTACCTTCAATAAACCTTTTGATCGTACTGTTAACACTGATAGGATGGGTTTCAATTCCGGGGCCATATACTTTTGATGCACTTACAATCACGACGAACAATCCTTTCTTCGAATATTCTACCACCAACTTTTCAGCTAAAAATTTAGAGATGTCATAGTCACTATCAAAGCCTGTGATGCGTGGATCTGTTTCGTTCATCGGCTCATGAAGTGAAGGACCGATGACACCGCAACTACTTGTAAAAACAAATCTTTGGACGCCGGACTGCAGTGCTGCATCCAGGACATTTCGGGTGCCTTCAACATTTATATCATAAAAGGCAGAAGGATTACTGGCATAGTGCTCTACTAATGCGGCTGTATGAAATACTTTTTCGCAGCCTTGCATGGCTATACCAATTGTTTCTTTTTTTGTTATGTCGCCTGCGAAAACATAAATATTTGGATGCTGAGGAATAAAAGCAGATTGAAGATTGCGAACTAAAATATGTACATGGTTTCCTTGTTGGGCTAAGGTTAAGGCAAGACTATGCCCAACATAGCCCGTCGCACCTGTTACTAAAACTTTCATAAAACAGTGGTTGATTTTTTAAAAAAAGGATACAACAAAAAAGACTCATAGGATAATGATAACAGCAGGTGAAGTAAAATGGCTGGCCAGACTGATTGATACCACAATGTAAAAACACACAATATCAATCCGAAGGGGATAGAACCACACATTTCTTTCTTACCATTGAATGAATGGATCAACGCATACAATGCAAGGTTGATAATAATAGCCTGTGCCGTACCAAAAATATAGACACAACTAACCAGTATGCAGCCACGGAAAAACCATTCATAGCTGATAAGAAAAAAGGACCTTAATACAATATGGATAGCCGCATGTAAGGAAGAACCTTTGTAATGACTGGGGTTTTCAAAAGACAAATCATCTGTATGTTTTATCACCAGCTTCAGCAACAGTAATCCGGTTATTATAAGTGTCAGAGCTTGCACAATGCTGATGGAATCCGGCCATTCCAGTAGATACTTTGGAAGAGCCGGCAAAAATAGTGCTGGTAATAATACCATGATAGAAGCTCCTCCTGCATGGCGCAGGTGCAGCAGTTTCCAATTGCCGTTCAAGACTTTTATCGACACCAGGTTTTCACTTCTCATTTTCCATACCCATAAGCAAAGAAGGAAAAGCAAGCTATAACAACCGGCTAAAACAATTATCGGATTGAGTTTTTCCATGTCATTTAGTTTTTAATTCAATTGTAGAGCTGTAAAACCTGTGATTTACTTCCACTTTTGAGCATAGCCCATTGGTATAATAATATTCATTGAAATTGCCATCCGGAAAACTAATTTTATAATGATGGTCGCCCAGTGTTTCAATGTCGAGGAACTGTTGAAAAATATCGGAATATACTTTTGGAATATCGGTGGGCTCGTTCAAATAAAGGCATATCATGTTATAACGAATCGGATAGGTGTTCAGTGTTTCAGAGTGGTGACCTTTGGTAATCACGTAATTATTGCCAGACAATTTTGTTTTCTTATTAATCTTTTCAGTGCCATTCATTTTTCGGTACAGGAATGACCAGGTCATTATTCCGTTTTCATAAATCGCTTCTTCCAAAGCTTTTACGGTAATTACAAAAATCAACCTTGCTTTTACATTCGATTCTATTTTAAATATGGTCTTGTTGCCGGAAAGATGCTGTGAAAAGGACATAGTGCCTATATCGTTGCCTTTTCTTGTAATGCTATATTCAAGCCTTACACTTTGAGGCAAAGCAAAATGACTGATGAGAAGAAGCAGGATAAGAAAGAGTAATAGCCTGGTTGTTTTTTGCAGTATTATGGTGACTCTTTCTGCTTTTTCAGGATTGCTGCGCCGGTACCGGCGCAGCAATAGGTAAATGATGGTGGGAATCATACATGGTGGTTTAATGATTAATGTGAAGATTCAGCAGAGCCCTTTATTGAAAAAGATTATAGGCATACATCGCATAGTACAATCCTCCAATCTTTGGATTTCCATATGCGTTTTGATAATAATGATTGAATAAGTTAGTACCACCCAGCCTGAATGTTGATTTTATTTTAGCGAGGGTATAGCTTACCTGTGCATCAACTGTGGCAAAAGCTTTCAACGGTCCGTTAGCCAGCTCTCCTTCCCACTCAAAAGCATCCTGCCAGCGCATCATTACATTAAAACCTATCCTTTTGTTTTTGCCCAGGCCGTCATTAGCAAAACCAGCATTGAACCTGTATTTGGGAGTATTGAAATAGGCTTTGAATCCTGAAGGCACATCAGTGATAACATCGGAGTAAGCATTAAAGAATATTGAATAATTATCTTTCATACGGTAATCCATTCCCAGGCCGAATCCGTGTGTTTTTACTTTATTGGTACTGTTAACTACAATTGAGTAAGCCTGGCCGGTTGCTGGCTGGTACAAGCCTATTCTTCCAAGAAAGGTTTCATACTTTCCAAAATAAGTATAGGCATCTACTAACAGTTTGTTTTTAATAAGTCCTTTATAGCCTATTTCAAAAGACTTCATAGTTTCTGGTTTGAATTCTTTGTAGGTATAAGGCTTGGAATCAGGAACCCCATTAACAATTTCATACACCGGGTTTTTAGCAGCCTGCATATAATCCATTACCCAGGGTAAACCTCCCAGCAGCATATAATCGCTGCCCACATCAAGACGGATCCATTGTGCCAGGTTGCCGGGAAAGCGATAGGCGGTCTGGTAAGACAAACGGAAATTATTATCCTTTGCCAGTTTTACCAAGGCCGCAAACCGGGGTGTAAACTTTGCTTTGAAATTTTCATTTTTGTCAAAACGGCCCGAACTGGTCAACACCAGTTTTTCATTAAAGAGCTTTCTTGTAACCTGCATATAGGCTCCGACCTCGCTGATGCCAATAGCTTTTGATGTATCAATAAACAAAGTGCCATCAGAGTCGAGTATATATTTCTTGTAATTTCCACCCACAATAATCTCCGCTGATTTTACAGCATTTCCAAAAGTGTATTGACCCTCTGTCATCCAGAGTTGCGATTTTTCTTTGAACATCCCGCCATTTGGAATAGGCGTTTTTCTTACCTGGTCGAATATCTGTTTGAATTTTTGGGAGCCAGCTTCAGGACGGCCCTGGTCGGCAAAAGCACGGGCCATATTTAAGGCTGTCATTCTATCTGCTCCAGTACTTCTTGCCATCAGGTAGGCTCCGGTAAATTGAGGGTACCAGCTTCCATTAATATTGGCCGGATTAAAACTTCTTCTCCAGGCTTCATTTAAAAATTGAGTGGCTACCGTAGCGCTATAGGCTTCGCCTGCATCTTCCTGGGTAGTATAGCTTCTCAGGAACCAGTTTTTATGTTTTACTTCAAGTTTGTATTGACCAATTTTTATTCCTTTCAGTGCATAACGGTTATCGTCTGTGTAAACAGTATTGCCGGTTGACCAATATCCCATTAGCTGGGCTTCTATGTTACTGGTAAGTTTATAGTGCAGCGCACCGGACAGCTTGACGTTTTTTGTCTCCGGATCTATAATATCTTTTTCAGCATATCCTGTCCGGGATATATCAATATGTTCTATCAGGGGATGGCCGGATGGCAAAGCGGCGGCTAAGAAAGGGAAAATATCAACCGTTGTCTCATCTCCATATACATTCACCCCATCATAATTAGGATCAGTCATGC
>CAMLEX010000249.1 GCA_946479055.1 uncultured Bacteroidota bacterium
CAATATCAATGTCAGTAATTAAGAAGGTTAAAAATAATTTTTCACGCAACGACGCAAAGAAGAAAACGCAAAGAACGAAACGTAGTAAACATAAGATTTAAAAACCGATTGAATGAAAATGAGAACGCTCCTTTTTGCATTGCTTGTATTAAGTAACTGCTGCACGTTTGCACAAACAAAACCGTCAAACAGCAATACCAAACTTTCTAAAGAATACCATGTATCGGTAAATGGCAACGATGCCAACGATGGCTCGGCAGGCAGACCTTTAAAAACCATTATGGCTGCATCCAACAAAGCCATGCCCGGCGATGTCATTACTGTGCATGCCGGTATTTACCGTGAATCAATTGTTCCACCCCGTGGAGGCAATTCAGATAAAGAAAGGATTACTTACCAGGCAGCCAATGGCGAAAAAGTAATTGTAAAAGGATCGGAAATAGTAAAAGGTTGGAAACAGCAGGAACAAGATACCTGGGTACTAAAACTACCCAACAGCTTTTTCGGAAATTTTAATCCATATAAAGAATTAATTCATGGCGATTGGTTTGTGCCAACTCCTAAGGACAGAAAATATCATAGAGGCGCTGTGTACCTGAATGGCGACTGGCTGATGGAAGCTGCGAAAAAAGAAGAGGTGCTTAAAACAGTCCATCAAAAAAAACCTCTTTGGTGTGCAAATGCTGATGCCGACAGCACCAGCATTTGGGCACAGTTTAAAAGCCTTGACCCCAATAAGGAACTGGTAGAAATCAATGTTCGTCCAACCGTTTTTTATCCCGACAAACCATTCATGAATTTTATCACAGTGCGTGGGTTTACGCTGGAACAAGCAGCTACCAATTGGGCCCCGCCCACTGCCGAACAGCATGGCCTCATTGGTACACATTGGAGTCGTGGTTGGATTATTGAGAATAATGTGATTCAGTATTCAAAATGTGTGGGTGTGGCATTAGGTAAATATGGTGATGAGTATGATAACAAAGAAACAGAGTCGGCAAAAGGTTACGTAGGCACTATTAATAGAGCATTAGCCTTCGGTTGGAACAAAGGAACAATTGGTGGCCACATTGTTCGCAACAACAGCATCAGCAACTGCGAACAAACGGGTATAGTGGGCAGTATGGGTTGCGCCTTCAGTATTGTAGAGGGTAACGACATCCATGATATTTATATCCATCGTTTATTCAGCGGTTATGAACAGGCAGCTATTAAATTTCATGGCGGGGTGGATGTTCACATCCGTAACAATCATATCTATCGCAGCAATATGGGTATGTGGCTCGACTGGATGGCGCAGGGCGCCCAGATAAAGAATAACCTGATGCATGATAACGATCTGGATATTTTTTTGGAAGTGAATCATGGGCCCTTGCTGGTAAGTAACAATGTCTTGTTATCTAAAACCAACTTGCTAATGAATTCTAGAGGGACTGCTTTTGTGCATAATATTTTTGGCGGGGAGCTCAGCGTTATCAATTACGACAACCGTTTAACGCCCTATCACAAACCACACTCTACTTTTGTTGCCGACTTACACGACAATCCCGGCGGCGATATTCAGTTTGTCAACAATCTCTTTGTCGATAAAGGCAATGCCAGTCAATATAGTAAAGCTCTTCTGCCCGTAAGCTTTGACGGGAACGTATATACAAAAGGAGCCGTAAGAGCCCTTAAATATGATAAGCCAATGCGATTTGGAGAGATGGATAAGGACGCAAAAGAAAAATTGAAAAGCTATAAGGAACAGCAGGCAGTAGAACAGCATGCAATAGTGAAAACTGATTTTGATGCGAATGCCATTTTATCCACCAGCAATGATGGCGTTTACCTGGAGATCAACCTCGACAAAAAATGGCTGACCGAACAACCCAGAAAACTGGTGACGACTCAAACGTTGCGCCCCGCCATTGTTCCTGATTTGCCATTTGAAAATACTGATGGTTCACCTTTAAAAATCGATACCGACTATTTGGGTAATAAACGTAATACAGGCAACCCTTCGCCGGGAGCTTTTGAAATAAAGAATAGCGGGAAACAAAAAATAAAAGTATGGTAAAACAGCAACGGATTTTACGTTGAGGAAAACTATTGAAAACTGGTTGTCATTTTGCTTGGTCCGGCGGCGAACTCAAATCTGCAACGGTGCAGGCAAAACCGGTACTTGCGAATTTATATATGGGAGCAAAACAAAATCGATCCGCCTTGTAGCAGGAGTGAAATATGTATTGGATGAACACTTCAAGCTTATTACCGGCAAATAATTTTTGAAGTTGCTTTGTGCAAGTGTTATCCATTCATCGTAAATCTCATATCCTATTCATCAGTATGAAAATATCGCAATCAAAAAAATGAATATGAAAAAAACGAAACTTGCTCTACTTGTCTTCCTGGGCTTGTGCTTAGTTGATACAACTATTTATGCACAATCTCCATTCAAAAAAAACAAGCAGCCCGAAACTTTTGTTCCCAATAAACAGGTAAGGGAGATTATCGTCGTATTCAAAACTCATTTCGATATCGGCTATACACATCGGGTAAAAGATGTTGTTCAGTATTACCGTACCGATATGATTGATCGTGCACTCGCTGCTATGGATGCATCGCAGTCGCTGCCTCTGGAGCAATTGTTTAAATGGACCTGCCCGGGTTGGGTAATGTCGAAAGTAATGGAACCCTGGCCGGGACAAACTGAAGAGCGAAGAAAAAAACTCGATGAAGCTTTCAGCAAAGGACGGTTTATTACACATGCCATGCCTTTTACTGTAGAAACAGATGTATGCGAACCCGAAGTGGTTACAAGAGGGCTTGGCTTTGCATCGCAATTGGCAAGGCAATATCAACTTCCACTTCCGTTATCGGCAAAGGTGACTGACATGCCTTCGCACTCGGGCGAGCTGGCTACGGTATTGGCCAACGCAGGCGTAAAATTCTTACATATCGGTTGTAACTGGCCAAGTGGTGCGGTACAAACACCGGGTATCTTCTGGTGGCAGGGGCCTGATGGTTCCCGTTTGCTTACTCTTTATTCGAGTATTTACGGTACAGCAACAGGACTCAATTGGCCATCCGAATGGGGAAAAGGCGAACCTTTTGTAGGAAAAGGATTACTACCACCGGCTGATTGGCCTTACAAAGTATGGCCGGCTATTCTTGTAACAATGGATAATACCGGTCCGCCCAAAGAGCGGGATATAAAAGCGCTGTTTGAAGAAGCTCAAAAAAAAATGCCGGGTGTTAAAATACGCATGGGTACGATGGATGATTTTGTAAAAGCCTTTCTTGCCGATAAACCCAACCTTCCTGTTGTAAAAAAAGAAATGCCCGATACCTGGGTACACGGTATTATGTGCGATCCCGGAGGTTCAACACTATCGAGAGCAACAGCCCCATTACTGGCAGCAGGTGAGTTATTAAACACCCAATTAAAAACATGGGGTTTGCCAGTAAATCCTATCGCCGATTCTGTTGCGAAGGCTTATGAAATGATGGCTTTGTATGCCGAACATACCTGGGGAGGTTCAGCTTCGGTAAATCAATACGGCGAAGCATTTAAACAACTACCTCCTTCAAAATATGCCGATTTGGAATCATCATGGGAAGATAAAACAGATTATATCCGCACCGCCTGGTCTATTGCGAGTAACCTGAAAAAAGATAATCTGCAGTGGCTGGCACAATCGGTAAAAGCGGCGCCCAACAGTGTCATTGTGTTTAACCCTTTACCCTGGAAACGAAGCGGAATAATAGAGATGAACGGGCAGCCGGTATTTGTAAAAAATATTCCTGCCGGAGGGTACAGCACTGTTGCTGTACCAGATAAGCCCGTTGTGAAATCATCAACCAACAATTTCATCGAGAATCAATTTTATAAAGTAACATTTAATGCCGACAAGGGTACGATTGTATCGTTGGTAGATAAACTTACCGGTTATGATTGGGCCGCCAACATATCAGGAAAGCAAACGGCACAATATTGCAATGAACGGTTTACTTACGAGCAAACCGCAAAGTACACAGCCGATTACCAGCAAAAGCGGGCCTGGCAGGTTTTTGGCGAAAGCGGCGACTGGTTACACCCCGGCTTAGCAAAGCCCGGTATGATTTCCGAAAAAGAAGTGCCTTACCGAATGGCTTCTCCTACTGGTGGAAAACTGAACATTCAAACCAACCCGTTACAACAAACAGCAGTGTTAGAAATGCCTGCGGATACAGCAAGACATTTGCCCGCAACAAGATTAACCGTAACACTTGCAGAAGGGCATTCGTATCTTGATATGGAGATAACAATTCTTGATAAAGCAAAAGATAATTGGCCCGAAGCAGATTGGCTGGCACTTCCCTTTAACATCAAAAATCCTGTTTTCAACGTGTACCGGCCATTGGGAACGATGAACCCTGCAACAGATATTGCAAAAGGCGCTAATAAAGACATGTATTCTGTTGGGCAGGGTGTTACTTTAACCGATGCAACCGGAAGAGGTATTGCGGTAGCGCCACTTGATCATCCGCTGATTAGTTTGGATACACCGGGCTGCTGGAAATTTTCGCTAGACTTTGTACCGAAGAAACCCATTGTGTACATCAACTTATACAACAATCAATGGAATACCAATTACCGCTATTGGTATCCGGGTACCCGGAGTTCCCGTGTGCGAATCTGGACCTTCGATCGCAATACTGCAAAAGAAAACCTGATGGCTATTCCTGCATTGGAAGCACGTAATCCGCTGCAAGTAATTGCACCCGAAAACAGCACAGGCAAATTACCTGCTGAACAAAATGGAATTGAACTTTCACGTAAAGGCATAGTAGTAACAGCATTTGGCGAAGATGCTGATGGAAACAAAGGCACATTGTTGCGTGTGTGGGAAATGACTGATAGCAGCGGTACCGTTGGTATTAGCTTGCCGGCACATCAGCAGTTCAGCAAAGCCAAACCAGTGACCCTCCGTGGTGAGATAAGCGGCAAGCCCATCAAAATCATCAATGGAAAATTTAATTGTTCCATCAAAGCGTTTGGACCCGCCAGTTTTATCCTGGAATAACCTATGCTTAGAAAAAAGAAAAAGTATAATTCGATTCCTGATTATAAACATTCATTTAAAGAATACGTATGACTACAAAAAGGATCAACTCAGCAATAAGCTATTCAGAAAAACAGGTGGAGCATTTTAGTTATCGTGTGGTGTTTACGATGTTGCCGCATAAGGAGAAACTGCGTAGGCTTGTTAGCAAATGCGTTTTCCCCGCATTGCTCTTGACTGCATCTTTGCCGGCTTCATCGCAAAACAAACCCATCTCACCGATACCGGTTCCGGCACCAGTATCAAATTTACTGTCGGGGAAAAAAGCACCAGTAGTAACTGATGTATGGGTGGTATTTAAAACCCATTGCGATCTGGGTTATACCATGTCGGCAAGTGCGGTGTTTAAAAAATACCGAGAAGACATGATGGACAATGCCATCCGCTTAATTGAAGCCGATAAGAAAAAACCGGTGGATGAACGTTTTAAATGGACTATTGCGGGGTGGCCCATGAAAGGCGCTATACTCGGTCCGTTACAAACACCCGAACGCAAACAAAAAGTGGAACAGGCTATCAGGGATGGTGCCATCAGTGTACATGCTTTACCTGCCACGATGGAATCGGATGTAATGGAACAGGAAGACTATGTAAGAAGCCTCATCTTCGCCTCTCAAATTGCCCGTGACTATGGTCATAAATTACCTATTGCCGCAAAGATGACCGATGTACTGGCGCATAGTTGGTTACTCCCTACCCTGCTACATCATGCAGGTATAAAATTTATACAAATTGGTTGTAACTATACGGTGCAGCCCATGCGCCTTCCACAACTGTTTTGGTGGGAAGGACCCGATGGATCGAAAGTGCTTTGCAACTATACACCGCATTATGGTTCGGGTGTAAAACCTCCGGAGAACTGGCCTTCAAAAAATTACCTGGCCGTAATTATGACGCATGATAATGATGGCCCGCCTTCGCCCAAAGAAATTGAAGAGGTAAAAAAACAGGGAGGAGAAATGAAGGGAGTTCGCTTGCATTTGACCGACCTGGAAGAATATGCAAAAGTTTTATTGGCCGAAAATCCTCAAGTGCCCACCATTCGTGGCGATATGGTTGATCCGTGGATACATGGTGTAATGGCCATGCCGCAGGAATCAAAAACAGCCAGGAATATTCGTCCGCTTGAACCGGCCCTGGATGTATTGAATACGCAACTGAAAGCATGGGGCATTGCCACCACATCGTTAGCCGCACCATTGGCAAAGGCTTATGAAAACAGTATGCTCTTTAGCGAACATACATTTGGCGCATGGGGACCCGGTAACGGCTTCTTTTCAAAAGATGGAAAAACGGAAGTGCCGGTAGCAGACCGTTATAAATACAATGATGCTTTCATCAAAGCAAGAAAAGAAGGCTTTTATGAAAAATTCGAATCCAGTTTTAGAGACAAAGCACAGTACATCCTCACTACCGACAGCATTATTGTAACCAACTTTACGGCACGCATGAATCTGCTGGCCAATCATGTAAAAGCAAATGCAGACGACATCGTAGTGTACAATCCACTCCCCTGGATGCGAAGTGGCGTAGTTGATTTTAACGGAAAAAAAATAGCAGTGGAGAATATTCCGGCCAATGGTTACAAAGTAATCAGAAACACTGCATCAGCCTCAAACTTTACTGCATCAAATGTTAATACGGCCACTCTCAGTACAAAATTTTATACTGTCACGTTTGATACGAAGAAGGGAGGCATTGTCTCATTGATTGAAAAAGCAACCGGGAAAGAATTGGCTGATCAACATTCCAATTATGCGCTGGGCCAGTTTCTGCACGAATGTTTCAGCTATTCACAAACCAAAGATTATCACGACAGGAATTATACAATGAACAATCCGTTGGCGGGGTTAAAACCAAATTTGCCGGAAGACATTTCTTACAAGGCTACCACGCTTACCGATTGGAAAATGGACCTGGAACAATCACCCGTTGCCGATAAGGTTACATTGGTTACAAGCAATGCAAATCCTGTTGCCGAATCGGTTTCCATTACATTCACTTTCCCAAAAGCATTTGCTTATATGGATGTGGAATGGAAGGTTGAAAATAAAATCCCGAACACGGTTCCCGATGGAGGATGGCTTTGCTTTCCGTTTAACGTGAATAAGCCG
>CAMLEX010000250.1 GCA_946479055.1 uncultured Bacteroidota bacterium
TTTCTTTAGCGCCTTTTTCCAATGCCATATGCAACAATCTAGTTCCATTGGTAGTTGTCAATACCAACGTTTTTCCTTCTATAAATTCACGGGGATATTCAAAAGGAGAGTTACCATATTCCAGGCCTTCAGCAATCTGACCGTCTCTTTCACCGGCGGTAATACCTTCTATCTGCCGGCCAATCTCCATGCACCTTGTTACACTATCAACGGGTATAATGCATTTAGCGCCATTATATAAAGCAGTAGCAATAGTAGATGTGGCCCTCAACACATCAATGATCACCACAATACTGTTGCTCACATCATATAAATTCAAAAGGGACGGCGAAAGAGATGTATGAAGGGTTGGCTTGTTAGTCATGTAATTTTAAAAAAATAAGGAGAAAAATTAATCGGTTTGAGTTGTTTTATTTGTTCAGGATCTTCCTCCACTTTTCACCCTCGGCAAATTCTTTAATTGCTTTATTTCTCTGTTCAATTAAATTTTTTACATACCCTGTGAGATATAATTTGCTGAACAATTTACCAAAAGAACCATAGGGGGCTTCAAATTCAACAAGGTCGATCATGATAGTACCGTTTTCGCAAGGCTTAAAATGATGTTCATGTTTCATTGACTTAAAATCGCCTTCTACCTGTTCATCAATAAACAATTCTGGCTTTATCATCTTGGTGATCTCAGAACGAAGAAATCTTGTTTTAAAAAAATGTTTTGCTTTCCAGGTTACCGTCTCGTTTTTTTCTATCAGACCAAATCTTATCCCAGCTACTGCTTCTTCTTTATGCTTATTCATGGATTGTTTATGCATGTCAATGCTACGGGCAAGATCAAACACCCTGGCAACTGGTGCTGCAATAAATGTGGTAAGGTGGATGGAAGGCATATTTTCTTATAAAATTTGGATTTTAATGTTTGCATTTATAGCAAAAATCCAACCATATTCATTTTATGAGAAGGGCATTTTTACCACTTTTGCTTGTAGTAGTTTATCCCTTACCTTAATGAAGATATTCGAATCAATGGCCGCATACGGCGTACGTACATATCCCATTCCGATTGCTTTACCCAAGCTGGGTGACTGTGTACCCGAGGTTACCACACCGATTGTTGCGCCAGTGTAGTCCTTTATCTCATACCCATGGCGGGGTATCCCTTTGTCAATCATTTCAAAACCTACCAGTTTTCTTTCAACACCAGCAGCTTTTTGTTTTTCAAAGACTTCCCTCGAAGTAAAATCCTTACTGAATTTAGTGATCCAACCAAGACCTGCTTCTAATGGCGATGAATCATCATCAATATCATTTCCGTACAGGCAAAACCCCATTTCCAATCTTAGTGTATCTCTCGCACCAAGGCCAATAGGTTTTATTCCTTGTGCCTCGCCCGCTTTAAAAATAGCATCCCAGATTTTATTAGCATCTCCGTCTTTATCTTCAAAATATATTTCCACTCCACCAGCTCCCGTATAGCCTGTTGCACTGATCAATACATTTTTCACCCCGGCAAACTCACCTTTAACAAACGTATAATATTTCAGGTTCAGTATATCTATATCTGTGAGTAACTGTAAAATCTTTGTGGCATTAGGTCCTTGTATCGCCAGCAAGCATGTTTTATCGGAAATGTTGTGCATCTCCACATTTTTTGTGTTGTGTTTGCTGATCCAGTTCCAGTCTTTTTCAATATTAGAAGCATTCACCACCAGCATGTACACTTTATTTTCTTCAATACAATATACCAGCAGATCATCCACAATACCACCCTTTTCATTAGGCAGGCAACTATATTGAGCTTGTCCATTTTTTAATTTGGAAGCATCATTGCTGGTAACCCGTTGAATAAGGTCCAACGCATTTTCTCCTTTTAAAATGAATTCGCCCATATGGCTCACATCAAAAACACCTGCATTTTTTCGTACTGCGGCATGCTCATCATTAATGCCGGAGTAGCTTATCGGCATATTATAACCCGCAAACTCAGCCATCTTAGCACTCAGAGCAATATGTTTATCAGAAAAAGGAGTGTTCTTCATATATTAAACTTATTTGGTCCGCAAATGTATGAAACTGTTTTACTATTAAAAGTGAAAGTATGCCCATACCTTAGGTTAGAAAGTTAAAACTCATCCTGGCAATTAAGGCATAGTTTATTTTCCTATTCTTCCCATCAGCAAATGAACCGGAAAATGGATTTTCATCTTTTCAGGCTTCCAAAGGGATTTGATATGAATCATCAATCCATCAACCGGGTTGTATTGATTGGCTGCAATAAATTTTTGCAGGCCGGACCAGGTGTTTAAATAACCTTCCAGTTCTTCTGTTGTCCATTCGTATTCAATATAAAAAACAGGAGCGTCAATTTTTGTAAATGGAAAAGGGACGTTTCTATATTCTTCATCTACATATTTTCGTTCAGCATCCCAATACTTACCTATTGTATTAAAATGATGCGCTTCTATTAGCGGATCTATTTCTTTTGAAATTCGCAAAAGTGAATAGGTCCATGCTGCAAAAAGCGCATCTGGTTTTGCCACTCTTTTTACTTCCTTATAAAAATCATCAAACTGAAACCAATGCAATGCCTGCGCTACCGTAATGAGATCAAATGAATTGTCCGGAAAATTTGTTTGTTCCGCCGGTTGAACAGAATAAAAAATACTATCCTTCTTGATTGCATTTTCAATTTGTTTTTGACTGATGTCTGTTGCATAAACTTTGTCAAAAACTTTGGTTAACTCTTTTGCGGCTTGTCCGTTACCGGTTCCGCAATCCCATGCTGTTTGTTTATTGGTAACATTACTTAAAATAAAAACATATAGCTGCTGAGGATATACCGGGCGGTATTGGGCATACCCAACAGATTGTTTTGAAAAATTATCTTTCATCCTTTATTTTTTATTTTAATTAGGTCGGATGGTACATACCATTCATCTATATACCTTACTATTTTACTCAATGCTTCAGCTCTTCGTCAAGCTCAGAGCTCAGGGCGTTCGGGATAATTCATTATAAAATTATCTTTTTAAAACAGAGGAAAATCAAACTCTTTTTGGCAGATATGACATCACCAAAAGCAGCCGGAATAATTTATATTTATATCAAATTGCCCGCTATGAAAAAGAAATTTTTGTTAGCCGTTTGTTTTGCTTTCTGTTTGGCCGCACCTGCAGTATATGCGCAAAAAGTTACGGGCTGTGGTTTTAAAGTTCCACCCCGTTCGTTGATAAATACAAAATTTCAATCTGTATATGAGGCAAAAGCTATTCTTAACAGCATGCTTGATAGCATTCAGTGGCAGGAAAATTTTAGCGTACGGGAACAAAACGGTATCCGTAATGCATATGCTACTATTATCAACCGGGTCAGATGGATTATATATGACAACGATTTCCTGGAAGATATAGATGCGTATGCGTCTACCAAATGGGCATCGATCAGTGTGCTGGCTCATGAAATGGGACATCATTATTATAATCATGTTGTAAGCAGTGGTGGTAGTACACCGCCAAAAGAAATAGAAGCCGATGCGTTTTCAGGATTTGTGATGGCGAAACTCGGCGCTACTCTTGATCAATCTCTGGCTGCCATGCAGGCAATAGCAGCAGACAGGGCAAGTGCATCCCATCCGGCAAAAAGAGATCGCTTAAATGCGATTACAAAAGGATGGAATTCGGCAGGCAATAACGGAACAGCAACAAATCCAACCATCCCCTCAAATCCTATTCCTACAACTCCTGATCCAACTAATCCTGCCAACCCAACAAACCCTGGCAATAATACATCGCCTGAAAACGATCCCAGCTGGATAGGGCTAACAATTCAGAGCAATAAAAATGAGGTTGTTTTACTAAGCGATGATGGAAGGAATTTTCAACAAGCGGAAATAAAAGCTGGAGAGCCGTTTATTTTCAAGTTTGATATTTATACTTATGGTTGGCTGCGCCTGAAATATTATAACGGTTTCCGTACTTATAAATTATCACATGGCAAAGACTATAGCATTTTATGGAATCGACGGACCCGAAACTGGACAGTAACCGAAGTACCGGAATAACTATTTATTCACCTTTATAAAAAAAGAAAGCCCTGGGATCAGGGCCTTCATACATCCGCCTGGGGCGAACGTCAACATCAACCTATTTGACTACGTTTATATCCGACAGGTTACCGGAATAATCATTTATCTATTTGATTAATCTGCCGATTAAGGAAAGTGTAACAACCAGCAGTTCTTCTACTTTTGTAACGTTAACTCTTCCACCAATTCCCCATTCTCTCTTATCAGCAACTTGTAAGCTTTATTTACCCCGGTTGCAATAAATTCAAATGTGAGGTCACGCTCTTTCATAAAAAAAAGGTTCTGAGCTTCAGGATAAAGGAATGCTTTCTTGTTTTTGTTTAAGATTGCCAGCAAATCATTTTCTTTTTGAACAATCAATTTTCTGGTTTCAGCACCTTTATATTCCCCAACGAACTGATTTAAAGTTTGTGCAGAAAGTTTGATTTCCTTTCTTTTATTGATGTATGGCGCTTGCCCATGATCATAGCTTAAAATGCGATTCATTTTCCAAACACTGTCTTTCAGCATCCATATATGAGTAAACCTGGCCAATCCATCCAATCTTTCCTTTTTGTCTTTTTCCAATATATAAAAAACATGCTCGCCGGAAATGATCGCACCGTAAATGGTATTTGATTTTTGTAAAGGAAAAACCTTCACCGTTCCTGCAACCGCTTCTCTTCTTAACCTGAAGTTCTCATTGCTACATAGGTTTTTTTTAAAGCTTGCACTCAGGTTTTCCAGGCCCAATGTCAATCCGCCTTTATCATGATAAAACTCGACATCTTCAGCAAAGAAATTTTGAAACTGAATCGTATCACAATTATTATAGGCTTTCCAAAAAAGGCTATCCTTAGTTAAAATAGTGGAAGATAATTTCTCCTGCTCAGTTTGCGCTGACACTAATTGTGAAAATAGAAGGCCGGTCACTAAATGAGTCATTGTTTTTTTTATCGCGTATTTTCTTTTCATGTCTTAATCTTTGGGATATCGCTGTGTATCAGAAAAAACTTTTCATCAACGAAAACACCGGCGATGGTGAAGACATTGCTACATCATCTTCTTTATCATCTATGCTTTCAGGGTTATTTGTATTTGATTTCTGTTCTTCCGTTTTCTGTTTTTCCAATTGCTTAATTCTGTCCTCGGCTTCTTTCTTTCTCTGTTTTTCTTCTTCTATTTGCCTTTGAATATCGTCTGTTGCAGGTTTTGTTTGAATATTATTATCCTGGTAACGGTACTCGCCGTTTGCTGGCTTTGAGGATTTATTTATTGTATTTCCACTGCTTGTCAATACACCATCCGAACCCATTGTAAATTCAACACCTGTTCTCCAACGCCTGGCCTCATCAAAATCATAGTTCCATCCATTACGTGGCCACCTGTGATTGTTGCGTTTAAAAGACACTTCATTCAGTTTATCTTCTATTGATTCATCAAACAATATTTTTTTACCAACAGGAATTTTTATTTCTATTTCTACATTTTGTCCGCGAAACTTACTGGCCTTATCTATCGCAAAGCCACTACCCAGATCTAAAACACTATCCCTGTACAATACAGTGTATTGAATTTTTTCAGCCCTGTTTCTTGCTTCGCTTTCTGTTCTTCCTGAACTATATCTTTTTACCGTTACATAATAAAGCGAATCCTCACTTTTATTGATATCAAATTTTATGAATGACAATTTCATTGTATCAGGTGAAAGATCCCAGCCTTCTCCATCATCGTTCATCCATCCAAAACTGCCGGTATACTCCAATTCAGGCTCAGAAACTTTCACGATCATTTTGCCTGACGGTGGTTGGTTAATAGTCAGGGCTGAATCTACATGTTCATATTCACGTACATCTCTTGTAAGACTGGAAGCAAATAAAGTAACAGATACCCAACCTAGCACCCAAAGACCTCCGAATGTCCAGCCAAGATAACTGTTACGGGATTTTACACGAAGTATGCGACGGATGATCCAGGTAATGAAACCGATCAATGGAACGCCGAGGAAAAATATCAATGTTCCCCATGCATACATCTGTTGCCATTTACTGGTCCATAAAAAATTATTGACCGGCCACCACGCAATACCGCCAAAGATCAAAGCCATCAAGGCGACAAACAAAGCAAAAGCAATAGTACCAGCGATGAAAATGAAAAACACTTTGAACAAAACACCAATAGCATGTCCAAGACCCCGGCCACTGCGACGAGCCGTTTCTCCAACTTCTGTGGCAAAGGCTTTTCCCCTTGTGTTTGCAAATTCTTTAGCTTTCTCACCAAAGTTCTGTGCCGATTCTTTTACTTCACCACTCCATCCTTTTACTCTATCCTTCATGCTATCCATTCCCTCTTTTACATTCTGACGAATGCTGTTCACATCCACTTTTTCACCCCGCATTTCCATTTTTTCATAGGCACTATTTGCTTCGGGCAATACCATCCATAATATCACGTATGCAAGAAAAAATGTACTGCTCAGTGAGCCAAAAACGATATTAGGAAAGAAATCGAAACCATCCCACCACGTAAAGCCATCCAGTATGCCGATCAAAACGCTTAATATAAGAGGGGCCAGAAAAATGAGACGTATGGTAGAAGTTTTAATGTTGAAATAAGCAGCAAGGCCACCCGCAACACCGGCGATCATCTTGTCATCAGGATTCCGGTATAATCTTTTACCGCCAAAGCTTTCAATCTCTTTTTCGGGTAAAATGATCCATAACAAAATATAAGCTAGGAAGCCCAGGCCAAAGCCACCGAAAGTAATGATTGCAAATAAAATCCTTACAATGGCAGGGTCCACGTTAAGATAAGCAGCAATACCACTACATACACCACCGATAAATTTGTCGTTGGTATCCCGGTACAGGCGTCTCTTGGCTTTTCTTTCTGTATAAGTATATTGTTGGGGGCCTTGCTGGGATTGATCTGCAGCCTCAGCAGCTTCTGCGGCATCAAAATCTTCGGGTCTTCCCATAGAAGCGATGATCTCATCAATATCGGCATCTGTAACAGACGAAGCTCCTTTGCGGATTTTATCATTCATCAATTCCGCAATACGGCTTTCAATATCGTTGATGATTTCATCACGACCTTCTTCATGAGAAAAATAACGGCGAAGACTTTCAATGTAAGCCTGC
>CAMLEX010000251.1 GCA_946479055.1 uncultured Bacteroidota bacterium
GCTATGGATTTAGCAAAAGATCAGATTGTAGGTGGTAACCGTTATCTCTACGGCGTACAAACAGGAGCATCACTGGTAGCTCCCGATCAATCGGGCGTTGGCATTTGTGCCATCGATGCACCCTTGCTCAGTTTTGGTGCCCCGGGCCTCTGGAAATATGATTATGATTATTTCCCAAAACAACCTTCTGTATTTGTGAATTTGTACAACAATATGTGGAATACCAATTTCCCTTACTGGACCGAAGGCTCGTGGAGCGAACGGGTACGCATCTGGGGCATCAAACAAGGAGAAAAAACAACAGAAAACCTCGCTGTACAATCTTGGGAAGCAAGAACCCCATTGATGGCTGTTGCTGCAAGTGGACAAGGTAAAACACTGCCCGCACAACAAACAGGTATTTCTGTTTCACGTAAAGGAGTGCTGGTTACAGCCTTTGGTGAAGACCCTGACGGAAACAAAGGCACACTGCTGCGTTTATGGGAACAAGCAGGTAACACAGCTGTAGTTAGCATCACCTTGCCCGGCAAGCAGTTCCGTAAAGCCACACCCGTTAATCTTCGTGGTGAAGTAAGTGGAAAGTCCATCAACATCATCAACGGAAAGTTCAGTTGTTCCATCAAACAATTTGGACCGGCCAGTTTTATTTTGGAATGACCCAATAGCGGGAATAATAAATAAAACGCTCCGCTCATTTAAAAAACTGCTGGAAGCAGCTACATGTAGAAGAAAATACTGAATTCTAACTTTTCTAAAACCGAAAAATATGAACAAATTGCTTTCAACCTCAACGCATGATCTCTCAAATTACAGCTGCCCGATTGCTGGCTTATTTGAACAGCCGAAAACGGCAAAAGATTGGGAACAATATATGTTAACCGACGAGCAAGTTGCTTCATTCCAGGAGCTCGGCTTTGTTAGTGGTATCAAAATATTGACAGATGAACAGGTGGGCATACTGAATGAAGAACTGGTAAAACTTCAATCAGTAAATGAAGAAGAGAAGAAACTGTTTTATCATTATGAGATTAACGAAGCGGAAGATCCTGACAAAGTGCTCTTCCATGCCATCGGTGGCTGGCGGGTTACGCCGGGCTTTCATGATCTGATCTGGTCGCCGGCTTATCGTATGGCTACCTATCAATTGTTAGGTCAATCATTCCGGCTCTTCCATGATCAGTTGTTTTGCAAGCCTCCGCTTCATGGCGGCGTAGTAGCTTGGCACCAGGATTTTTCGTACTGGACATTTACCAAACCCATGCATCATCTCACGTGTTGGATAGGGTTGGATGATGCCAACACCGAAAATGGTTGCCTGTACTTTTTGCCCGGCAGTCATAAATGGGGGTTACTGCCTATCACCGGTCTCACAGGTGATATGAATGCCATCAAAGGCATTTTGAACGAAGGACAAAACACCGTTTTTGATAATAAAGTACCCAATGAATTGCCCAAGGGGTATGCCAGCTTCCATCACCCATTAATGATTCATGGATCTTATGCCAATTATTCGGCGCGACCCAGGAGAGCTGTTGTATTAAATGCAATGGCCAGCAATACATTGGGCAATACGGCTAATTATGAACGTATAGATGCCTTGCATAACTTTCCTGCAATGGAACAGGATAAAGTACTCGATAATCGCTTTTTCCCTTTGCTGTTTGAGGGAGACAAAGAGTTGGGAACATTACTTAATACGGTGCCGAAGGTTAATCCGGCTAGTTTGTACGATGTGAATGGATAAAAAAAGATTGTCAAAACAATTAGCGTTAACGACCTTCCCGCTTAAATAGTTTATCGGTAGCATAAGATTATTGCTCAAGAAAAGATTCCCCTAAAGGCCGGAAAGTTCTCATCGTACTTTCCGGACCTTTATCAATTAATGTATTCATTACCCTGTTGATTTTATACTTTTCTCTTTTTAAGTACTTTCAGCTTTTCCATTTCCTGCTCAATGATTAAGCTTACATCTAATTTCACTGCAACTATCTCCTGCCCTGCCCCGCCCCGCAACGAGTTCCGAGTGAAGGGCAAGATGGCCCGTTTGTCCGACAAACGTACATCTTGCTGACTGCGGTAAAGAGGCAGTCTGGTTGACTTGTCAACTGTTGTGTGACCTGGAAATTCATTACTTAATACTTTTAAAAGAAAGGGAGTACTGCCAAAATGCTGGTGGCAATTGCAGTATTACTTTGGATTTTTAATGATGGTAACCTTGCTATTCTCAATCAGCTTTTCGACATCTTCCCTGCGAAAGAAACGTCGGGATTGGATTTTAATAGAAGGAAGTTTTCCCTGGTTCATCCAGTCGTATAAAGTGGGTTTGGAAATTTTGAAGATGGCGCAAACCTCAGTCGTCTTTAATAACGGCCGTTGTACATTCTTATCTAAAGTAGTTAATAAGGGAACGGTGTTTTTGTGTTCGATTACCACCTGTTCTACAATCGTCTTTAATTTTTGCCAGAATTCTTTCGGCTCCATCGGGAACAGCATCTGCACATCGCCCATACATCATAATTTTAAGTATTGAAAAATTGAAACTTAAAATTACCTGTGCTGACTGCGTTTAATTATATTATTTGAGTATGGCTTTTTGTGAAAGAGAGAAAGAAAGAAAAACTATTCATTTAAGACCGGTAAAATTTGAGTGGGAGCCATTGGCGGCAAGGAGAGATATTTCATTAGTTAAATACCTTTTAAAAATCATTAAATACGAACAAAAGCAAATTGAAGAATTAAAAAACCGGCCTGGACAAAGACTATAGATGTTCGGTTTTCGTGGGAGGAAGCGACCTAGGCGTATAGACCCATTGAAATGTTGGTCCGTATGAATGTTGACATTATCCTAAGAGAAGCTGAACGGCAGAAAAACTAGCAGAAACGCCGGGCGGATATCATCTGGTAAATGGAGGCACCCGCGAAGTTTGTAACAACTACGCCCCAAAAGGCCATCATGATAGGACGCAAATGGCCTTAACAGAAGGAATAATAAGTAAGAATTGATTAATTTTAGTTAAGTAAACTGTCTTAACACACGAAGTTTATTCGGTTCTTTTAAACTCGGGTTAATTGAGATTATGCAATTAGATGAACGATGTTAGGCACATTGTTAGGCACATTTTGAAAAATGGGCTTAGCGCCAAGAAAAAAACAGAAAAGACAAAAGCTAAAAAAAGGTTCAAAAAATCTCCAAAACAAAAAGAGATCAGCATTTTAAACTAGCCGATCTCTTTTGTTAAGAGTCTGAAAAAATTTGTGACCCCTCAGGGACTCGAACCCTGGACCTACTGATTAAGAGTCAGTAGCTCTAACCAACTGAGCTAAGGAGTCGGGGTTGCAAATATAAGTCAGAACCACGATTTTTTGGATGTTGATGGATTAAAGGATAAAAATTAAAAGCATTTTGATACGATGCTGTTGGAACTGTAGCATGTCACTTAAAGTAATAGGTATCGAAAAAATAAAAAAACTGACCCCAGCCCTTATCATTTTCAGGAATGGATTAGCGACCCATAGAAGCTTTTATACCATTTGTCTAAAATAATGGGCGGCTAGCATAAAATCGTCGTACCTTTTAGGTACAAAAAATATAGGACTATGAAAAAATTTATTGTAGCCCTTGCACTGGCCGGCGGAGTAGCTGCTTTCGCTTATGCCAGCCTTCACAACCGTAACAGCGATAAACAAGCCATCGAAAAACAACAAAAGAAAGAAGTGAAAAAAGAAGAATGCAGGAAAAGATGCATTTTCGGCTGATGCGGTAGCCAGCTATGTACCGTCCCGCTTTACCATGGTATGACGGGGCGGTATTTTTTTTGCCAAATATCAATTGCATATTTGTCTTCATGTCCGGTTACAGCTCCAAAAAAGTTCTTTGTATTAACTGTCACTGGCGTTGCATCTTTGCGTCGCTGTGTGAATAGTACTTATTAAAAAAAATTCTGAAACCTTCCTACTATGCTTATCAAGAAACTCATAGCCATTGCCTCGCTCCTGCTCTGCATAACAGTTGCTCAAGCCTGTACTACTTTCTTTATTCATCATAATGGTAAAATGGTATTTGGTCGTAATTATGATTGGATGGCGGACGCCGGAATGGTTTGCTCCAATCAACGAGGGCTTGCCAAAACATCAATGAAAACCGATGATGGGAAAACTATCAGTTGGATATCTCAATATGGCAGCATCAGCTTCAACCAATATGGAAAAGAATTTCCTACCGGTGGTATGAATGAAAAGGGACTGGTAGTAGAATTGATGTGGCTGGATGGTACAATGTATCCCAAACCGGATGATCGTCCTGCTATCGATGTACTGCAATGGGTGCAATACCAGCTTGACAATTGTTCTACCATAGAAGAAGTGATTGCTGCGGATAAGAAACTGCGGATCATTTCTAAAGGAACGCCTCTTCATTATCTTGTAGCGGATGCCAAAGGCAATGCGGCAACGATAGAATTCCTTAACGGAAAAATGGTGGTACACAGAGGCGGCGATCTGCCCATACCTGTATTGACCAATGACACATACGACCGATCAGTGAAAAGTAACGCCAATGGCACAGAAAGTGGCAACAACTCATTGGAGCGTTTTTCTACTGCCTGCAAAATGATACAGGAATACAAAGCAAAACCGGGAGAAAAGTCGTTGGTTGATCAGTCCTTTGATATATTAAACAAAGTATCGCAGGGCGATTATACCAAATGGAGCATTGTATATGATATCAGTGATAAAAAGATATATTTTAAAACAGAAAAGTTCCACCAGGTAAAAACAGTCAGCTTCTCTTCTTTCAATTTCTCCTGCAATACAGCATCAAAAGTTTTAGATATGAATAGAGCAGAACAAGGAAATATGAGCACTTATTTCGAAGATTATTTGACCGGTACAAATAATCTCATATTGGAAAAAACAATCAAGCAAAGTAGCTCCCAGATAGAGGTAAGCCAGGAAGAAAAACAGGCCATAAAATCGTATCCGGATACAATTCACTGTAAATGAATTCTTTGATCCTATTCCTTGTCAAATTGCAGACAACATGTATTACTTGCTGATAGTCAATATTTTAATTTGTTTAAAATTTATTTTTATTTCATTAATAACTTTTAGATTCCTCCAATCTTCCAAATCCTTAATTTTGTTCTGAACGCTAACCCACTCTTAAATTCTCCCATTATTCAACTGCATAGTGTAACGATTAATGTTGAGCCTGTACCTGTTCATCCTGGCTAAACAAACGACTTGCAGATAGAACGATTTAATAAAGAACTAAAATAAAAGGGAGGCCGCATGTACACGTACGATTTACTGGAAAAAGGATGTTATTACTTGGTAAAGGAAAAAGGAGATTCGCCAATTGTTTTGATCAAAGTGGTAGTGGAGACTGATCATTGCCTGTTTATTCAACGGTTTGAAGATCCTACATTGACAGAATGGAAACAAAAGAAAGATGGTCTGTTCGACATTGTAGAGTGCCTGAGTGATGAAGCTGTTAAACAATGGGAAGAACATTACAGCAATGAAGATGCCTATTATGAGGAGGAAGAGGATGACGAGTAGGTAAAACCATTCATGTATTTTTTTGTAAGGGGTGATTAGTATAGATTATTTTTAGTTTAACTAATCACCTTTCTTATGCTTATAGCTTATTTAAAAAAGATCACAGTTTCCTTTACGGTTATATTGTTTTCTGTAACCTGCCTGGCGCAACCTTCATCATCACAGCGTGAAGATGATCTGCCTAAAGATTACCTGACCAAAGAATTTCATACCGGCCGCCGGGAAACTTTGCGTGAAAGTATGCCTGCCAACTCCGTAGTGGCGGTGTTTTCTTACCCTGTCCGCAATTTCTCTAATGATGTTGATTATTTCTACCACCAGAACCCCGATATGTATTACTTCAGCGGCTACAAAGAACCGCATTCCCTGCTGCTGATCTTTAAGGATGAACAAACAGATTCTGCCGGAAATAAGTACAAGGAAGTGTTGTTTGTACAAAAAAGAAATGCCCAGGCCGAACAATGGACCGGAAGAAGAATGGGTACTGAAGGTGCAAAAGAAAAACTCGGTTTCAAAATGGCTTTCAATGGTGATGCTTTTGCAAGTTTTCCTGTTGATTTTTCAAAATTTGATAAGATTATTTTTGACCGCCTTCCGGATAATATGGTTAGCAGGGATAAGGCGGACCTGTCTAACCTGGTTCAAACATTTAAAGAAAAAGCGGGTATACCTACTGACTATTCTAAAGATAAACGATTCGATAACAGGACTTACTACCAGTTAACTGCATCTCTGCGTGAGATAAAAACTCCCGAGGAAATGACCCTGTTGCGGAAGGCCGTAGAGATATCCTGCCAGGGACAAAACGAAGTGATGAAAGTAGTACGACCCGATATGAGTGAGCTGGAGATACAAGGCTTACATGAATATGTACATAAAAAATATGGCGCAGAAGGTGTGGGGTATGGTTCTATTATTGGTGCCGGTGAAAATGGCTGTGTGCTGCATTATATGGAGAACACAAAAACCAAAGTTGGCAATACTTTGCTGTTAATGGATGTAGGCGCCGAATATCATGGCTATACGGCCGATGTAACCCGGACAATACCCGCCAATGGAAAGTTTTCACCTGAAGAAAAATTGATTTACCAGATTGTATATGATGCACAGGAAGCTGCTTTTAAAACATTGAAGAATGGTTCCAAATGGAAAGATGCGGAAGATGCGGCCCGGAATACTGTTACGGAAGGTTTGTTGAAACTGGGGATCATAAAAGATAAATCGGAAAGCCGCAAGTACTATCCGCATGGCCTCGGCCATCATATAGGTCTTGATGTACACGACCGTGGTAACTACGGCACTATGAAAAAAGATATGGTGATGACGATTGAGCCGGGCATCTATATACCAGAAGGAAGCAATTGTGATAAAAAATGGTGGAGCATTGCAGTACGTATAGAGGACGATGCACTGATAACAGAAACAGGCTATGAGCTTCTCTCCCATTTTGCACCCCGGTCAGTTGAAGACATTGAAAAGCTGATAGCACAAAAAAGCACATTGGATAATTTTAAATTACCCCCATTAAAATCCGGACAGAAAAAAGGATTTTAAGAATAAACATATGAGGATAAATTAAAAGCACGGGTTTCAAAATCC
>CAMLEX010000252.1 GCA_946479055.1 uncultured Bacteroidota bacterium
AAAAATTATTTTATAGTTTCTGCATACAAAGGACAAAAGCGATTATTCAGAACAGTAACCACAAATAATCAACGGACCCTGGCCGTTATGAACATAACAGGCATAAGCCTGGAAGCGAAGGTGCAGGTGCTGAAGAATGCTTATGTTATTGGGGAAATCGCAGAATCTATAGCCCCTGATTTCAGAACCAATCCGCCGGAAAGAAAAACGGGTCTTAATTTTTCTGATAAAACTAATAAAGCTTATGCTTTTAGGTTTTATGCCAATTTACCCCGGACATCCACCCGGGTTGACGCCATGTATAAATATACTGGTGCAAATTTTCAATCATTCAGTGTGTTCCAATCCAATGCGACATTAAATGCCTGGCATATTAAACTGGAGCAATATTTTTTCAAAAGAAAACTTCGTATCAATGCTGCGATAAAGAAAAATGAATTTGCTAACCCTTTCCTTTCACAGCCATATAATTCTAATACGGTATTCAAAAGTCTTCAGGCGACACTTCGGATAAAACGCTGGCCGGTAGTAATGATAGGCTATATACCTATGTCGCAATTATCCGTTGCAGGAAACCAAGTAATAGAAAGTCAATACCAGATCTTTAATGCAAGTATGTATCATTATTATAAGTTGGGAGCTATCAGGGCGAACAGTATGGTGATGATGAGCCGGTTTTACAATTCTGTTGCCGACACTTCCCTGTTTTATTATAATTCGGTAAATGTATTAGTTAATCAAAGTTTTTATTTCAGATCTTTTACGATGACTACCGGGTTTTCACAGATTAAAAACAGGGATTATGAATTGAATGTGCTGGAAGAAGGGATCAATGTACCTGTAAAAAAGACCGGTTCTATTGGGATGGGATGTAAGATCAACAACCTTGACAGAAAAGAAACTAAAGTATCAGTAAATTTTAATGCAGGAATATATCTGAAAAGCTTTGGATCTTTTTCTATTCAATATGAACGAGGCTATTTACCGGGTATAAGTAAGACGATGGTGAGAAACGACATGGCAACCGTTCAGTTAACAAAGACATTTTGAAATAGAATTAATAAAATAGAACACTAACATCAATACACTTGCTTATGCGAAAAAAAATTGTTTGCCTGTTGCCGATTTTTTTTGTTATCCTTATGCAGGCACAGGTTGTAGTAAATGTTCAATTACCTGCAACGGGTGTAACAGTGAAAAGCCAGCTTTGGAACCTGGCATTGATTAATTCTTCCAACAGTGAAAAAGATGTACAGATTGAATTGACTTTTACAGATGCGTCAAACAACCAGCGGGTGATGACGGCTTTGACCAATATATTCCGACTGCCCAAGGGAATGAAACAAATCACCATAGCTGATATATTACCGGTTATCTATACACCAAATAGTTCGGGTTATAATATAGATAACCGGCCAGAAGGATTTTTGCCCATTGGAAGTTTTATTGTTTGTTATTCTGTAATTCATAAATTGAATGATGGAACTGAAAACCTGGGTGATGAATGTGAACGAATTGATATAGAACCTCTTTCTCCTCCGATGCTGGTTTCGCCGGCAGAAGATGAGCAATTGGAAATTACAAGACCGGTATTTAACTGGCTATCTCCTTCACCTCCTAATTTCTTCAACCAGCTTTTGTATGATTGGATTTTGATGGAGGTAAAGTCTACACAGAGCGGATCATTGGCCATACAACAGAATATTCCATTGCTTTCTCAATCTAATATAGCTTCTACAAATTTTCAATACCCCATGTCTTTTCCGGAATTAGACACCGGGAAAATATATGCATGGCAGGTAGCCGCTAAAAATAATAACAGCATCATTGCCAAAACAGAAGTATGGACTTTCAGCATCAAACAGCCGGGGCAGGAAAAAGAGAACAGTACAGGTGGGTATTATGTCCGTTTAAAAAAATCAGATGATGCGGCTTTTGTAATGTGTAATGGCGTTTTGAAATATGAATATATAAATGAAGTAAACGATAGCCTGGCCTATATACAAGTGACGGATTTAAGTACAAGCACACGGAAAGAAATTCCTGTTGATTCATCGCTTGTGACAATAAGGTTCGGACAGAATTTTATGCAGTTTGATATCCGCGACTTGCCGGGGATAACAGACAAACATATTTATCTTTTTGAGCTTGTGAATTCAAAAAAAGAAAAATGGTGCTTAAAATTTGAATATCGCAGACCAAATTAATACAAAAGGAATTATCCAAAATTAACTGAACATAATGATGAGCCAATATTTAGCCCGCCACGTAAAAAAAGTTGCCTGGTTTTTATTCCTTGTTTTCTATTCAGGATTTACCGTTCCTCTTCTCGCCAATAAAATAAATGGAGGGACGTCTTATTATTCAGTGTCTAACAAATATAAACCATCTGGCTATTTTCTTGATAAAGATTTTCGGTTCAGTGATAACGAAAACTTAAAGGCTTTTAATGAAAATAGAAAACAAGCTAATACCACAAAAGCGGGAAAGAGTAATGAGAAACAAGTTGATAAACCCGAAACCGGTTCTCAAAAATTTATAGGCGGTCCGGGTCAGCCGGAAATGCAAAGTTTTCAGTCTGTTAATGCCAATAATATGGTGGATCTGTTCACGGGGGATTTTTCGTATAATATTCCGTTAATGGATGTCGGTGGCTATCCTGTCAATATGCATTACCAGAGCGGAATTTCAATGGATCAGGAATCAAGCTGGATTGGGCTTGGCTGGAACATTAACCCGGGAACAATTTCCAGGAACATGCGTGGGTTGCCTGACGATTTTAACGGAGAGGACCAGGTGAGTAAGATACTCAGCATGAAAGAAAATAAAACAGTTGGCTTAACAGCGGGAGCAAATGCTGAATTAATCGGTAAAACAATAGGCCAGGGGGATAATAAAAAAGGAAGAGATTCAATTGGTGGAAAAACCACATTAGGTTTTTCGTTGGGAGTTTTTCATAATACGTATAAGGGCTGGGGAACAGAAACGGGAATTAATGCCGGTATTAATGCAGGAAGCGGGGCGAAAGGGCCTTTATCGGGTGGATTGTCTATCACCAATAATTCGCAGGATGGATTGGATGTTAGCCCTTCTTTTTCCTACCGGCTTACAAAAGAGGATAATAAAACAAGAGGAACCGTTACTATTGGCACCAATTATAATTCCAGGGTTGGAATACAATCCCTGCAGCTGACCGGGGAAGTAAGAAAATATAAAATCGGGGAGAATAACGAGCGGAAACAAAAATGGGGAACTGGTATTACTTCTTATATTTCTTTTGCCTCTCCCTCTTTTACCCCTTCGATGACAGTTCCGTTCACTTCTAAACAATTTGCCTTTACCGCAAAAGTTGGAATGGAAAAATGGGCTTACCATCCTAATTTTTATATCAGGGGTTATGTATCTAATCAATATATTAAAGACAAGGATACATTGCTTTCACTTCCATCATACGGTTATCTGTATTATCAAAATACAAAAGGAAATCAGAATGTATTGCTTGATTTTAACAGGGAAAAAGATGTAACCTACAGGGAAAAAACACCGCATATTGCTATTCCGGTATACACTTATGATGCCTATTCAATCAGTGGTGAAGGAACAGGAGGAATGTTCAGGCCATACAGAGGTGATATTGGTTATGTACACGATCATCTTGTTTCTACAAAAAGTGAATCCAATAAATTTTCACTGGATTTAGGATTTGGGGGCGTATTTCACGGCGGCGTGGATTTTAACGGAGTATATGCATCTACTACCAATAGTCCCTGGATGAAAGAAAATGCTTTGAAAGATGTAATAGGATTTAAAGAATCCGATTCTACTTATGAATCCGTCTATTTCAAAAACCCCGGCGAAAAAACAAGTACCAATCAAAAATTTTATAAAGCAATTGGCGATGAAAATGTTGTAAGAGCAAAATTAGCGCCCCAATTTGGACAGAGTCATTCTAACGTATATGCTACCCGTTATTTGCAGGAATATAAGGATGGACGATTTATAAAACAGGACACATTAAGTAACACAAGCTTTCGCCAGGAAAGAGATAAACGAACCCAAGTGATTTCTTACCTGACAGCCACGGAAGCATCCAAAATTGCATTGGATACGGTTATAAAGTCATACTTCATTAATACTTTTCCGATAGCCTCCTGTAACACTAATTATGAGCGGATTAGGCGCACTGATCTTTACAGGAAGGCACATCATATTTCTGAAATGAATGTCTTGGGAGGCGATGGCAGGCGTTATGTATATGGTATACCCGTTTATAATATTTCCCAGGAGGATGTTAGTTTTTCTACAGGTGCGGGTGATGAAAATACAGGGCTGGTGACATATACCTCCGGGGGAGCTAATCCCGATAACTCTACCAAAAACAATAAAGGAAAAGATAACTATTTCAATAAAGAAATTCTTCCTCCTTATTCCCATTCATTTTTACTGAGTAACATATTATCTCCTGATTATGTTGATCTGAAAGGGGATGGTATAACAGAGGATGATATGGGCGATGCCGTTAAGTTTAATTATTCGAGAGTTTATGGATATGAAAATCCTTATCGCTGGAGAGCGCCTTTCACTGAAAATGAAGCTTCTTATAATTCAGGATTGAAAACAGATAACAGGGACGAAAAGGGAAGCTATAGCTATGGAGAAAGAGAATTATGGTATCTCAATTCAGTAGAATCCAAAACGATGATTGCCACCTTTACGCTTGATCCGGTAAATATGCGTAAGGATGCCTTTGGAGTGAAGGGCGAGAACGGAGGACGCAATGACGGACAACCATTGTACCGGTTAAAAGAAATCAATTTATATAGTAAGGCCGATTATGCAAAAAACGGAACTCAAAATGCCAAACCAGTAAAAACAGTTCATTTTGAATATGACTACGAATTATGTAAAAACATCCCCGGCTCCCAGGATGGCAACGGAAAACTTACCTTAAAAAAGGTATGGTTTTCTTACAACAAGAATTATAAGGGTCAGCGAAATGCTTACGTGTTTAAATACAATGCCCATAATCCCGATTATAATAATAAGTCTTATGATCGGTGGGGCAATTATAAAAACCCCGATATTAATCCCGGGCCGACAGGTCAGAAATTAAGCAATGCGGATTATCCCTATTCATTGCAGGGCGATAGTACAACAGCCGCATTGAATGCAGGCGCCTGGAACCTGTCAGAAATAAAGCTTCCATCCGGCGGTAAATTAAAAGTCACGTATGAATCGGATGATTATGCCTTTGTACAGAACAAACGGGCTATGCAATTATTTTCTCTTTTGGGTTTTGGCAGCACTGAAAATGGCACCCCTGCAAATAATCTTTATGTGCCCAATCAAAAGAATGATGATTACCTGTATGTATATGTAATAGTTCCGGATCCTGTAAATAACCCACAAGAAATAAGAGGAAAATATTTAGAAGGTGTAAAAAAATTATTTTTTAAGCTATTGGTAAAAATGCCTGATACCGATATTTGGGGAACAGGATATGAATTCATCCCCGTATATGCAGATATTGTTGGCTATGGATTGAGAACCGGGTCTAATAATCAAATATGGATAAAGGTAAAGCCCGAAAAAGGGGAAAGCCCATTTGCAATGACGGTAATGCAATTTCTTCGCCTGAATCTTCCATCAAAAGCCTATCCTTATTCCGAACCGGGAGATCATCTGAGTTTTAAAGATGCTGTACGAACCGTATTTACTGCGGCCTGGAATGTAAAAACATCCATACAAGGATTTGGTAAAGCTGCCCGCAGTAGAAACTGGTGCAATGAGGTGCTGTTGGAAAAATCATTTATCCGGTTAAATAACCCGACCTATCAAAAATTTGGCGGCGGTTTAAGAGTTAAAAAAATAGAAGTATATGACAACTGGAATGCCATGACTGGTAAAACAGAAGCCGTATACGGGCAGACTTATGACTATTCAACTACTGAAGTAATTAATAGTGTGCCCACCCGGATAAGTAGTGGCGTTGCTTCGTATGAGCCAACAATTGGTAATGACGAAAACCCTTTTAAGGTTCCGATTGATTATCTTGAGAACATTGCCCTGTTAGGCCCAACCAATAATCTGTATACAGAGGAACCCTTTGGTGAAACATTTTTTCCATCACCTTCTGTGGGATATAGTAAAGTAAGAGTGCAAACCATCCATAAAACAAAAAAATCAGCAGATGGATTTTCGGAAACGGAATACTATACCACCCGTGATTTTCCTGTGCGAACTGAGTTTACTCCTCTTGATAATGAGAGTAAAAAGACCTACAACCCGCTTATTAATAATTTTTTGAAGTTTAATGCCAAGCATTTTGTAACACTTTCCCAGGGATTTAAAATTGAATTGAATGATATGAACGGGAAAATAAAATCGCAGGCAACCTATGCGCAAAACGATTTAAAAAACCCTGTTACTTATACTTCTAACTATTACAAGCTTGAAAAAGATAATGTGGTTCAGAAAAGATTGTCCAATACCGTTCCCGTGATGGATTCTACTACTGGCAGGATCAACCCTGGTGGGCAAATAGGAAAAGATGTAGAGATAATGATTGATTTAAGAGAGCAGGTTTCTAAAACATTTATGGGAAGCGCAGAAGGCAATATTGATTTGGCAAAAATTGCACCCATACCTATTATTATTCCTTCTTTCATTCCTTTGCCCTCTTTTGAAACAAACCAATACCGATCAATAGCTATAATGAAAGTGGTGAACAAGTACGGTATATTGGATAGTGTTATACATATTGACAAAGGAAGCAAAGTTTCTGCCAAGAACATGGTGTATGATGGAGAAACAGGCGATGTTGTACTATCCCGGACAAATAATGAATTTGATGATCCGGTATATAATTTCAATTATCCTGCTCATTGGGCTTATAGTGGCGTAGGCTCCGCCTATAAAAATATACAGGCTGTTTTTTCTAATAAATTATTCAAAAAAGGTAAGCTATACAACTCAGATCACACTGTTTTTAATACAGAAAAGTTTTTTGAAAGTGGCGATGAAATATTTGCATTGGTAAGAGACAACCGGTTTTCCTTTTTTAGTAATGATCCTTGCAACCGTTCTTATTATTTCTTTACCGGACTTTCCAAATATAAAAAACTGTGGGCAATTGAAGCTTCCAAGGGAATTGAA
>CAMLEX010000253.1 GCA_946479055.1 uncultured Bacteroidota bacterium
GAATAATGTGTAGGCCCATACATTTGCTGGAATGATTGATCAGATGTTTCATCTCCACCTTTATTATAGTCCATATCATGATTGCCCAAACACTGGAAAAATGGAATGCCCATTTTCTCAACTGCAGTATTATAATCGGAAAAAAGTTGCAATTCATCCCACACAATATCACCTACCGTTATGCCATGCAGCAATACGCCAGTTCCTGCAGCAGCTACAAATTTTTGAACATCAGGTACTGATTGTGCCATCATCTTCTCAACATCTTTTTGATTCTTCACTTGCGGGTCGGCCCAGATGATGAATTGATGTTCGGCATCGTCTTTATCAAGACGGATAAGTTCAAAATCCACGTTCCTCCTGTTACGGATGTTTTTCAGCGAATGATAATGCCGTGAAATACCATTTTCGTTTTTAAATTCATAACCTGAAGGAGTAGAGATAAAGATATTGGTAGCCGCAGCATGCGGTTCCAATTCGTATTTCCCTTTATCGTCTGTGGCTATGACAGTGTAGCCATCACTTACTATTACATTTTTTATTCCATTGCCGTTAGATAGAACCCGCCCTCTTATTTTTTTTCTTCCTGGCTCAAAAATTTCAGCAGGCGCCTGGCAAGCGGTTAATATTCCACCCGTGAGTAATGATATGTTTTGAATGAATATTCTTCTTTTCATCAAATTTCAATTTAGTAATAAAAACAAGGAACAGAAATCATGACATCTATTATTCCTGCTCCTTGCCATAGCTCAAAAGAGTATTATTAAAAGTTTTATTTTTCCCACCAAACTTTGATATTGATATCGTCGCCTCCCATCCATCCTACTGCTTCCTGGTAGTTTGCTGGATTGTTGGTGCGTACGGCAATTGGATAATAAAAGCGAACCGGCATTTTTTGATTGTTTATCATGCCTGCCTCTACAGGAAGAACAGGAAAGCCGGTTCGACGATATTCAAACCATTGCTGATAGTCTACAAAGTAAAGAGCATAATATTTTTGTAACATGATGCGTTCGAGTGTACCATTATATGCCGCGCTGGTATTTGTAAAATAATCCGCAGGCATAGTAGCTCCCCATTGTTCAATAGCAGCTTTTACCCCTTTTTCATAAGTTGTTTTAGCATCGGCATCATTCAGATCATGATGAGCAACTTCAGCTTTTATAAATTCCACTTCTGCATAAGGAAATATAGGAACGATCATCGGAGCAGTTACCAATGCAATATTACTATTGGATGGAATGTAAGCAAACTGTGATTCACTACCAGCATAGCCACTAGGTATTCCTTTGTAACCAATATTACCACTGCCTGATGAATTTCTTGCCTGTGTAGCAAATTTGGGTAAACGTGGATCATTGAAAGCATTCAGGCTATCTAAAAAGAATTTGCCGGATGCACGGAATGTGGTAAAATCAACTGGCCTTCCCCATGGCGACATCATAGGTGTAATACCTGTAAGATTAAGTACAGCCGCTTCTGCATTGCTTACAAATACCGGGTATTGCGCAGGATCGCTTAGCATCGCTTTCAATTTGGTATAGGCATCTATTTCAGCTTTTTTAGACAAGCGAAGCAATAAGCGAAGACGTAATGAGTTACAGAATTTTCTCCATTTGGCTACACTATTACTGAATAGTATATCTGTACCGTAGATCATTGCTTTTGATGTATTGAACAGCTTGTTAGCAGAATCAAGATTAGCTAAAAGTATTGGATAAATATCCTCTTGCTTATTAAAACGGGGTTGAAATATTCCCTCATCGCCACTGGCAGCTTCTTCCATCGGTACATCGCCAAAACAATCTGTAAGATTGGAATAGATCCATGCATTCAATGTTAGAGCAATAGCCTGGTAATTGGGATCTTCCGCTTTTACAGAAGCTGTATACATTTCTTTTACATTCTTGAGCCAGCGGTAATAAGTGTTCCAGGTACCGTTGCCAATGTTTTCTGAAACCTCATAACGATGCAAACCACCGGAAACGCTTGGAAAAGGCAGCATTACCTGCATCAGGTCAAAAGTGATATCATCACTTGCCTGCATATTGAAGCTGGCTACTTCATAAATAATAGGATTTAATAAAGTGCCCGGGCTTATCTGGTCGATTCTGTTGGGATCTGTATTTAATTCTTTAAAATCTTTTGTACAGGATAAGAGAAAGCTGCCGAATACAAAGAAACAGGTTGCTATTTTTTTAAATGATATCATAATCATATTTCATTAATGATTGAGAAATAGGTTTAGAGTCCGGACCGGGACGGTCTGACCGCAGTTAAAATTTTAAAGTAATGTTCATTCCCATTGTGCGGGTAGAAGGTAATTGTCCCATTTCTACACCAGGCAAAAT
Organism: uncultured Bacteroidota bacterium; assembly: GCA_946479055.1. Next base: position 2,352 of record CAMLEX010000253.1, read on the forward strand.
AGTATTACCGTTAAGCGCCGCAGTTTCCGGATCAAAAATGGGAAAGCTGGTTAACATTAACAGATCACGGCCATATACTGCAATACTTGCATTGCGGATAAATGATTTGCCTAATACTTTTTTGGGGATAGAAAATTCAAGTCTTGCTTCTCTTAATTTTAAGAAAGAAGCATCGAATGTGTTGGCTTCTACATTGGCACGACGATAATAGTCAGCATAATAGTCAACTGGCAATACTTTTTTAGTGTTGGGTATAAAATGACCGGTGCCATCATCTACTACCCCTTCACCAATGATATAATTTTCTTCACGTCCACGAAGTGTATGCTTCAGTTTGCCCTGCTCAGTCATTTTATGATGCGTCTGTGAATAGATCATTCCTCCATATTGGCCATCTACAAGGAAACTGAATTTGAAATCTTTATAAGAAAACTCATTCTGGATACCACCTTTCCAGTCAGCAAACGCATTGCCGATATATTGTATCTCTGCGGGGCGGGCAGGCAATCCAGCTGATGTGTATACAATTTGTCCATCGGGAGAACGAACAAATCCAAATCCATAAATATCACCGGTAGTGCCACCAACTCTTGCCTGGATAGTGGCATTGCCACCATAGCCGATGTCCTGTTTGCCACTGCTACCTAATTCTTTGGCGAGCTCCAATACCTTGTTTTGATTTTTGGACCAGTTGATAGTTGTGTTCCACTTAAAATTTTTGTTGATAACAGGCTTGGCGGTTAATATCAATTCAACACCACGGTTACGAACCTCACCGGAGTTAAGTATAGCACCAGTATAACCAGTAGTGGGATCAAGCGGCACTACTATGATCTGGTTGCGGGTTGTATTATTATAAAAAGTAAAATCAAAACCAATCCTGTTTTTCAGAAACTGCATTTGCAGGCCTGTTTCATAGTTGGTTGATATTTCAGGTTTCAATGTAGCATTGAACAATGTTCTGTCTACTGAACCAGAACTTGCAAATTCACTGGTACCGTAATATTTCTGAGTTTGATAAGGATCTGCATCATTACCGCTTTGTGCTGCTGATAACCTCAATTTGGCAAAGGAAATAGCAGAAGGCAATCTGAAAATATCACTCAATATAAAACTGGCGTTAGCTGATGGATAAAAGAAAGACCAGTTTTCTTCGGGCAATGTACTTGACCAATCGTTCCGTGCTGTCAGATCGATAAAATATTTATCCTTGTAACTGAAAGCTGCAACACCATAAACACTGTTCACTTTATAATTTCTGTCCGATACTTTTACCTGGGGAGTTGCCAATCCATTACTAAGTTTAAATACACCCGGAATAACAAGCCCGTCAACATAGCTATCCACCCGGTTATATTTATGGCTCATTGCATTGGCGCCAACTGATGTAGTTATTCTGATATCTTTAGTTATTATATCATGATAGGTAAATAAGAAATCGTTGTTTGATTCAAAATCAGTGATGGCTTGTTCTTTATAATAACCTTTTAAAAAATTAGCGGTGCTGAAAGGGCGACGCATCTGCCTGTCTTCATCCATCATATTAATACCAGAGCGGAGCATCAGGTCAAATTTTTTAGAAATTTCATAGGTTGCTGCAATACTCCCTACTACTGTATTATTATTAACAGAGTTGGTCATATCATAAGCAATCAGGAAAGGATTGTCAATAAAAGAACTGAAAGGATGTACCTGGTCTATTTGATCCAATCCTTTTTTCCATTTGTTTCTGTACCAGTTCAGATCCACGTTTGGATTCTGGAAGATCATAAAATAAGCGATCGACTGGTTGTTGTAGCCGGTTGCGGGAAGATTGTCGCTTTTTTTATTGGTATAGCTTACTTTGGTATTGATCTTTAATTTATCTGAAATTTTATAATTCAAACTGCTTTGAGCGGTGATACGTTCGAAGCCGGTGTTAGGCATGATCCATTCGTTTTTGGAATGTGTAACAGAAAGACGTGCAGTTCCTTTATCGCTACCACCTTCGAGTGATACGTTATTGGTGATAGTACTACCTGTTCTCCAAAAACCTTTGATATTATCTTCATAGGGTTTCCATAATGTACGTTCATCGCCACGGCCCTGCTTTTCCGGATCGTATTGAAAATACATTTGTCCGTTAAACCGTGGGCCATACGCACTACTCGTTCCACTTGTACTTGCGCCATCGGATGTAGCACCATAAGAATAATATTTTTCTCCGGCTGCATTTAATGCTTTACCGGTACCTTGTCCATATTCGTATTGATAATCGGGCCAGTGCAAAACATCGTTGATGCTAATATTTGAATTGACTGTTACACCAATGCCATTATTTTTCTTAGAGCCAGATTTGGTTGTAATAATCAAGGCGCCATTACCTGCACGACTACCATACAATGCTGTAGCGCCGGGTCCTTTTAATACAGTGATACTTTCAATATCATCAGGATTGATATCTGCGATACCATTTCCAAAATCAATAGGTGAATCATCGCCCGATCCGGCGCCATAAGCATTAGTAACACCTGACGAAGTCATGTTCCTATTATTCATCGGAACACCGTCCACTACTATGAGGGCATTATTATTATTGGGGTTTAATGAGATATCGCCCCGCAATGTAACTCTTGCAGAGTTTACAGGACCCGAGCCGGCGGACAGCAATTGAAGTCCCGCTACTTTACCTGATAATGCACTTGACCAGTTATTGGACCGGGCATCATTTACATCTTCAGCATTTACTTGTTGAGCAGAATAGCCCAATGCCTTTTGCTGACGGCTGATGCCTAATGCTGTTACTACCACAGCTTCCATTTCTTTTGTTTCTGCTGCAATTCTAAAATTGAATTCTGTGGTTGAGCCTACCTTTTGTTCTAATGGTACAAAACCAATAGCAGAAATTACCAGGCTTTCATTGGCATTTGCCTGCACTATGAATTCACCGTTTTCATCGGTGGTTGTACCGCGGTTGGTCCCTTTTACCTGTACGGTTGCTTTGGGTACAGGAGAATTGTTAGTGGCGTCTTTTACTACACCGCTAATTGTTTTTTGTTGTGCCGATAGAATGGTGGTCACCATCACCAGCAACAAGCCCAGAATCAGTTGCCTGGCTGCTGTGGTCTTCCCGGTTAGAATAAAAGTAAACGATCTCATAAGTGTTAAATTATTGAGGTTGATTATAAATGGTATGTTTTTAGATTGGCAATCGTTGCACTAATGAAAGCTGGAGATTAGATATCATCAGCCAAGTATGGCTGAATGCTTTCTTTGTTGCCTGGCGGCAAAGAAAAGATAAATTCATACAAGCAATCTTTAGGTTTTGTTATGCAATCATTAACTTACTGTAATCACGTTTGAAATTTTTTTTTCATGCGTGTTTTTGCAGGCAGTTATTTCAAAATATATTGTTCCGATAGTTTATTAAAACTTTGCAATTGATCTTCTTTCCATTGTTCATCCTTTCCTAAAATATTTGCCATAATGGAAATCACTTCCGGTGCAATGCGACGGCTTTCTTTTGCATTCAATAACAATGCTCTTGTTCTTCTTGATAAAACATCTTCCACCGTTCTTGCCATCTCATGTTCAATGGCCCATTTGATTTGTGTTCTATGAATTTTTAATTCTTCACTCAACCAATCATTGGAGCTTCCATTCATGTGTTGCCTGATCAATGTTGCATCGCTTCCATAGAAATAAAGCGGATCATTCCAATCGGTATCTGCCGCAAAGCCATGTATATGCAGTGTTGCAGTAGCAGGTTTTGTATGTTCCCATTTTAATTCTTTTTCTATCCTGTTCACCATATCTTCTCCCATTTTGCGGTAGGTTGTCCATTTGCCGCCCAGTATGGTGAAGAGTTTTGAAGTAGAGACAATGATCTTATGACTGCGGGAAATTTCTTTTGTTTTTTGGTCGCCATTTTGTGGAGCTGCCAGCGGTCTTAGTCCGGCAAATACACTCAGTACATCACTGCGTTGTGGTTTAGTAGATAAATAATTACCAGCTGTTTCAAGAATAAAATTTATTTCTTTTTCCAGGGCCTGCGGCTCTAAGGAAGCTTCTTCAACAGGGGTATCTGTGGTTCCCAATACTACTTTATCGTGCCAGGGTACCGCGAATAAAACACGGCCATCACTTGTTTCAGGAATCATTAACGCTTCTGATGAAGAATAAAATTTTTTGTCTAAAACAAGATGTACTCCCTGGCTTACACAAATGGTTTTATTGCTGCCAGGTTTATCCATTTGCAGAATGGCATCTACAAACACACCGGTCGCATTGACTATAGATTTTGATTTAAAGTCATACAGTTTTTTTGTTTCCATATCCATCACCGTAACGCCACATGCATTTCCTTTCTCATCTTTCATCAAATTAGTTACCTGCATATAGTTGATAGCATAGCCGCCATTTTCCCAGATACTCTGAACAAGATTGATGGCTAATCGTGAATCATCAAATTGCCCGTCATGATACAAGACGCCACCTTTCAAACCGCTTGATTTGATACCTGGAATTTTTTTGATTGTTTCTTTTTTGGAAATAAAAACAGAAGATCCGAGGCTTAGCCTGCCTGCGATCCAATCATACACTTTGAGGCCTATTGTATATTTCAGGCGGTCCCATGATGTGTAAATGGGGACAATAAAATTTTGATCTTTTACAAGGTGGGGTGCATTGCGATGAAGTAAACCTCTTTCAATACTTGCTTCACGAACAAGTTTTACATCGCACTGTGCTAAATATCTTACGCCACCATGCAGCAGTTTAGTGCTTCGGCTTGAAGT
>CAMLEX010000254.1 GCA_946479055.1 uncultured Bacteroidota bacterium
CACGAAGAGGTTTTTTTAAACACTTTAAAATTGTTCTGTATGAAACTGAAACATTTTCCCAGGTTGGACGAAAATCTTTTTGTCGTTACAGCTGCCGGTTTTTTAATTACCGGGTTACTGCTATTGCATAGTTGCCATAAAAACGATCACCATGCTCCATCGGATAAGGTGGACCTGGAGCTTGTTGCGGATGGTTTTGTTTCGCCGCTTGGTGTTGTTGCCGTGCCTGACGACAGCGACCGGTTATTTGTAATTGACCAGGCAGGTAAGATCTGGATCATAGATGCTTCCGGAAATAAACTTGCCACCCCTTTTATGGATGTCACCAGCATGATGGTTCCACTGATGGCCGATTTTGATGAACGTGGTTTGTTAGGGCTTGCATTTCATCCGGATTATAAAATGAATGGCAGGTTCTTTATTTATTACCAGCTGCCACCACGTGCCGGCGGACCGGAAACAGGAGAACCCTGGAATAACTTAAGCCGCATTTCTGAATTTAAGGTTTCTGCTTCCAACCCTGATCTTGCGGATATGAGTTCTGAAAAAGTTATCCTGGAATGGGATGATCCCCAGTTTAATCATAATGGCGGTACGATTGCTTTTGGTCCTGATGGCTATTTATATATTGCCATTGGCGATGGTGGTTTTGCTGATGATGTGGCCCCTGGACATGTGGAGGATTGGTATACTGCGAATGCAGGAGGTAATGGCCAGGATATTGAAGCAAATTTTCTTGGAAATATTTTGCGCCTGGATATTAATGTTTCACCTTATGGTATTCCTGCAGATAATCCATTTGTAAACAAGGATGGCCTTGATGAGATCTATGCGTATGGTTTTCGGAATCCCTATCGCATATCATTTGACATGAGTGGTTCACACGAATTATATGCAGGAGATGCGGGCCAGGTATTATATGAAGAAATAGACCTTGTAAAAAAAGGCGGCAACTACGGATGGAATGTAAAAGAAGGCGCCCATTGCTTTAATGCAGCCAATAACGATACTTTATTAGCTTCTTGCCCGGATGTTGATAATTTTGGTAATCCGCTCATTGACCCGGTTATAGAAGTGATCAATGCCGCAAACCCAATGGGAGGAGGAAAAGCACTCACCATTATCGGCGGTAATGTGTACCGTGGTCATTCAATACCGGGGTTCCAGGGTAAATATATTTTTGGAACATTCGGTCAAACTTTTACGGCTCCGGATGGTGAATTATTCATTTCCACCCCGGCAGGTCCAGGCCCATGGAAATATGATGAGATTGACCTGAAAAGTTTCCCTGACGATCTTGGTCATTATCTGAAGGGCTTTGGCCAGGACAATGATGGAGAAGTTTATGTCACGGTTTCAACCGCACTGGGCCCGTCAGGAACAACAGGTAAAGTTTTTAAACTGGTAAAAGTTAAATAATAAGAGCTGGCGTGTTGGAGATTCAATCTTACGAATCTGCGTATATAAATAGTTCCTGTTTCTGCTACGATTTTGATTTAACGATTAAAGAGCAACAGGAACTATTTTATTTGAAATGCAGGTATTGCGGCGCAGACGTACTTATATCTCTTACTATGCAGCAACAGGAACTAAATGAATGTATACAGTAATTAATTGCTATGGTGAACCGGCTATTATTCAAATGCGATTTCAGGGGTATCACTATTCACATCATACTGTAACAAGCAATACCAAAATAAAATAATGCATCCCAGCTTTACAATTTAAGATCAACCTTATTGCCTGTTTTAACAGCCTGGTAAATGGCGTCTATGATTTTCAGATCTTTTACCCCTTCTTCACCATCTACGGGAACAATAGGTTGTTTGCCTTGCAAAATAATACCGGCCATTTCATCCATCTGTACAGTTTGATGCGTTGTATGAGGTTGCGTTAATTCTCCTTTATGCGTACGGCCTTTGATGGGGCCATAGCCTGTTGCCGGCTGTAATTCGCCAAATCCTTTTTCACCATTCAGAAAAAATCGATCCAGGTTATTCATAACATAGGTTGACAAACAGGACGCTACGGCCCCACTGGGAAATCCTAACTGAAATTGAATCGTTTCATCAACCCCTTCTTTAAATTTTTCATGATCTGTTTTGGTTTCCTGGGCAGTAACCCAAATGGGTTCTTCTCCCACCATGTATCGTGAACCATTAATAGAATAAATACCTATATCCATCATAGCGCCACCACCTGCAAGTTGTTTATTCAACCGCCATTGCTTAGGATCACCAATTCTGAAACCGCTTAGTCCCTGGAAGAATAGGATCTTTCCTAACTCACCATCTTTCCTCATCCGGATGATCTCAAGTGTATTTGGTTCAAAATGCATTCTGTAACCAACCAGTAACTTGACATTTGCTTTTTTGCAAGCTTCCACCATTTCTTTTCCCTCTTTGGCATTTATAGCCATAGGTTTTTCACATATCACATGCTTACCTGCTTTTGCAACACGTATCACCTGGTCATGATGCAATGCATTGGGCGTAATCACATATACCGCATCAATATCAGGATTGTTTTTAATGCTGTCGAAATTTTCATAGTTGTAACAATTCTTTTCCGGAATATTATACTTACTCTGCCAGTTTTTAATTTTGGAAGGTGTACCGCTGATTACACCGGTTAATTTGGCCATCTTACAGGATTGCATAGCATCAGCTACACGGGAACCATAACTTCCCAATCCCATAATTGCTACACGTAGTACTGGCCCATCATATAAAGGATTGTAACCCGGATTGCTTTTTTCCATATGTTTTAATAATGGGATAGCGATCGCCGAAGCGGTAAGTTTTTGCAGAAAATCACGACGTGAATTCATAACCAACGGTTTTTGTTTTAAGTTAGAAACATTTATTGGAAATAATCTATCTTTTTTGAATTACTTGAAGCTCGCCTTTGCGTTTACTATTTATTGAGACCATTCAGTTGGCTTGCGGTCCCAACGATGATCTTTTAAATCATTCAACAAGTTTATTGGTAATCCCTTACCATCACTGCAAGACATGTTTGATTCAACATTGCGCATTCTTCTCATTCCCGGGATTGTGGTTGAAATACCAGGATTGCTTAGAATAAAACGAATAGCCATTTCGGCCATGGTCATTCCCTGTGGGATCAGAGGTTTTAGCGCATCTGCATGTTCTACACTTGATAGCAAATTTTCTTTGACAAAATAAGTTGCTCTCCAATCTTTTTCAGGAAAGGTCGTTTCTTTTGTTAGTGTGCCTGTTAATGTTCCTTCATCAAACGGAACCCTTGCAATCACGCCGATATTTTTTTCACGACACAATGGTAAAAGATTGTCTTCGGGCGACTGATCAAAAATATTATAGATAACCTGTACCGCATCAATCAAGCCGGTTTTCAAGGTTTCTAAACAATTGTCCGGTTCCCACCTGTTGACACTAACACCCCATGACTGCACTTTACCCTGCTGTGTTAATTTAGTTGTTGCTTCTTTCCATTCATCCGTCTGTGCCCAATTATCTTCCCATACATGAAATTGCTGCAGGTCAATTGAATCAACACCCAAATTTTTTAAACTTTTTTCTGTGTACTCAATTATATAATCTGCAGGGAAAACGTCCTGTATTGTGAACTGAGGCTTAGAGGGCCATTTCCTGTTTTTGGGTGGGATCTTTGTAGCAGTATATAATTTTTTACCGGGATGCCTTTTTAATGTCTTATTTAATATCTCTTCGCTAAGTCCGTCACCATAAGCCCAGGCTGTATCAAAAAAATTGCACCCTAATTCAATGGCTTTATCTAGCGCTTCATTCACTTGTTTTTCTTCTGAGCCGGTCCAGCCTGCCATTCCCCACATGCCATATCCTACTTCGCTAACGTTCCAACCTGTTCTTCCAAATTTTCTGTATTGCATATAAATTAATTTTCAAAATGCTAAGTTGAATTATTATAAGTTTAAAAATACAAAGGTTAACTATTCAGGTAAAAAGGAAAAAGTGGAATTATTGAATATCATTTTTTTTAAACCACCGTTCATCATTTCTGGTAAGGCATCACAATGCATACGCCACAAGATAATCTCCCAATTTAGTTCCCAATTTTCCATGACCACCTGCAGCAATTACTACATACTGTCGTCCATTTAATTCATACGTCATAGGAGTTGCTTGGCCGCCTGCCGGCAACATGGTTTGCCATAACATTTCTCCATTGCTTGTATTGAAAGCACGGAAAAATCCATCCATGCTTGATGCAATAAAAACAAGTCCACCTGCAGTAGTAATAGCTCCGCCAAAATTTATCGAACCCCATTTCGTTGCATCTGGATATTTCTGCGGATCCGCAACAAATCCAAGAGGGACTTCCCATTTTAATTGACCGGTTTTCATATCAATACCAGCCAATGTTCCCCACGGCGGTTTTGTTTGCACTATAATTTGTCCATTTTCAACAGTGAAAAGATATTCCCTGCTCATAATATAGGGAGTTCCTTCCTGTGGCGCCACTTCCGCCCTTGGTAATGCTGTATTCACTGATTGCCGTGTATTTTCTGTTTTAGGATATAACGTTATCAATGCAGCGATACGATTGGTATTCGTAACAAGAATGTTTTGTTCCGGATCAAAACTAGCGCCGCTCCAGTTCATACCACCTACATTGCCCGGGGTAATGATTGAGCCTTTGAAAGATGGCGGAGTAAATACACCCTGTTTGATATGCCGGCTGATTCGTTCTTTAGCTTTTTGGGTTAGCTCAGGCGTTGGGCCCCATGCATCATCCTCGGTCACTTTTTGCAATCCTAATGCAGGTAACTGAGTGGGGAATGGTTGAGTTTTTGCCGCTTCTTCTCCGGGTATGTCTGATGCAGGGACGGCACGTTCTTCGATCGGAAATAAATGTTCTCCTGTTTTTCTATTCAAAACAAATATGTGTCCCATTTTAGTTACTACCAATACGGCAGGAATTTTTTTCCCATTTCTTTCTATATCTAATAAAACGGGTTGTGCCGGAATATCATAATCCCAGATATCATGATGAACAGTTTGAAAATGCCAAACTGGTTTTCCAGTTGAAGCTTTAATGGCAACAATAGAATTGGCATATAAATTATCACCTTTTCTTTCTCCACCATAATAATCAGGACTGGGACATGACGTAGGCACAAAGACAAGATCAAGCGATATATCCGCCGATATAGTTGCCCATGCATTAGCCGCACCTGTTTGTTGTGCTTTAGGGCCTTTCCATGTAGTATAACCGCTATCAGTTGGCTTTCTTGGTATGGGATCCCATGACCATTTAAGTTTTCCTGTTCTTGCATCAAAAGCTCTTACCACACCAGGTGGATAATCGAATCTCCAGTTATCACCCATAGTTGAACCAATCACAATAAGATCATTGATCACAGCCGGCGCAGAAGTAACTTGTAAAGAGCCAACTCTTTTTTTCAGATCTATAATTCCAATTTCTCCAAAGGAGGAAACTGGTTTTCCTGTTGATGCATTCAATGCGATCAATCGTCCATCAATAGTAGCCGCAAGAATGCGCATATAATTGGCATCACCTGGTTTGCGATCAGCGTCTATCCATTTCGATACTCCTCTTGATGTTACTTCTGAATGTTCTCCTTTAAGATCAACCCCAGAATTATACACCCATCGTTCTTTACCGGTAGCGGCATCAATAGCAATGATACGATTGGTAGGTGTGCTGAAATAAAGAATTCCGTTAACCATTAACGGTGTTGCTTCAAATGCCGCTTTTTTCCCGATCTCTGTTCCTTCATATGTTTTTAATTCACCGGATTGGTAGGTCCATGCCGGTTTCAGATTTTTTACATTGCCGGTATTGATCTGTTTAATTGGCGAGTATCGCATTCCTCCTGGGTCATTACCATAATTGGCCCATTGTCCATTCTTTGCAAAATTGATCTCTCTTTCGTGTTGTGATTCTTTATTTGTTTGAGAGTAGCCTGTTATTACAAAAAAAGATAACAGCGTAACAGAAAAAAATTTCTTTCTCATGACAGTACCAGTGTTAATTGTTTTGTTGTAATAATAATAATAAGCTCAGTTTGAAGATATGAAGTTTTTACACTTTTCATAAAACAATACGGATAGATATATTGCCAGTTCACTACCGCTGATACAATTCTCTTTTCAAAACAATCCGTTTTGTCTAACTTCAAACTCAGAAAAAAATAATCACAATGCCTATTTTCAACCTCCAGATAAACGGGAAAAAATACCAGGCTGATGTAGCAGCCGATACACCTATTTTATGGGTACTCAGGGATCATCTGGGTTTGGTAGGAACCAAGTTCGGTTGTGGAATTTCTCAATGTGGCGCCTGTACCATTCATCTCGATGGTAATGCAATCAGATCTTGTATGTTTCCCGTTTCCGCAGTAGAGTCATCAAAAATTACAACGATCGAAGGCTTGTCCAAAAACGGTGATCACCCTTTACAACAGGCATGGGATGAAGTGGATGTTCCTCAATGTGGTTATTGCCAGGCCGGTCAGATCATGACGGCGGCAGCATTATTAAAGCGGAAGCCCAAGCCTACTATGCAAGAAATAGATGATGCCATGAATGGCAATATATGTCGTTGCTGCGCCTACCATCGAATTCGTGAAGCCGTAAAATTAGCCAGCACAAAATAAAGTAAAACGTGAGTTGTCAGTGGTGAATAATGAGTAAGCACTCCGATAATTAAACGGTCACTCACAACTGACTACTCCCCACTCACCTTAGATACAACTATCACATTTAAATAACACCAGTATATGACAAGCTTAAATAAAACCAACAGAAGAGATTTTCTAAAAATAACTTCTATGACCGGTGGTGGCCTGTTGTTGGGATTTAGTTGGTTCAGTGCGGAAGCAGAAACACCTGTAATAATGACCCATGCAAACTTTACAGGCGAGCTGGGTTTTAATAGTTATTTATCAATAGCAACTGATGGCACTGTTACTATATTTTCTCCCAACCCGGAACTGGGTCAGAATATCATGACTTCTTTTCCCATGATTGTAGCTGAAGAACTGGATGCTGACTGGACAAAAGTGAAAGTGGTGCAAGCACCGCTGGATACGGTAAAATTTGA
>CAMLEX010000255.1 GCA_946479055.1 uncultured Bacteroidota bacterium
ATGCAAAAAAAAACACCTATTGACTTTTTAAAACTTCGTGCAAGTTTTGGTACTACGGGAAATGCAGAGATCGGTGACTATGGCCCATTGGGTTTATACTCTATAGATGTTGCCTATAGTTATGCCAATGCTCCGGGTGCTGCTCCATTGCAAAAAGGAAATCCTGATTTAACCTGGGAGACACAAAAGACAGCTAACATCGGTATTGATATAAGCTTGTTTAAAAGAATTGATTTAAGTGTAGATGTATATCAGAAAACCGCCAATGACCTGCTTTACAGAAAGCCGTTACCAGCTACAACAGGCTACAGTTTTGTATGGGAAAATATTGGTAGTGTAAGAAACAGGGGATTGGAATTTAACCTGACCACCAAAAACCTCGTGGGTGAATTGAGTTGGGAAACTAACCTGAACATGGCCTTCAACCGGAATAAAGTTTTGGAGTTAAATGATGGTGCTTTATTTAGTAGCCCTGGTTCACGCCAGCCAATAGGATTGGGTCACGATATGGATGAATGGAATATGCCTGTTTGGGCAGGTGTAGATCCTGGAACTGGCGACCCATTGTGGGAAAAAATAATCCTTGATGCCGACGGTAAAAAATTTATAACCTATACCAATAATTATAATTCAGTAGCCAATGCTGTATCAAGACAGTATTTGGGAAAATCTGCAGCACCTAAGTTTACAGGTGGTATAACTAACGAATTTGCTTACAAAGGATTCACCTTGTCTGCATTCTTCAATTTTGTATATGGTAATTATGTTTATAATGACAGTCGTTTTTATTTTGATAACGACGGTGTATATGAAAAATACAACCAGATGGTATTGGCTGATGGATGGAGCCGTTGGTCCAAAGTCGGCGATATTGCCACGCATCCAAAACCTGTTTTAGGCGGCAACAAAGCTTCTAATTCGAGTTCTACACGTTACCTGGAAGATGGAAGTTATATCCGTTTAAGAAATATTAACCTGGGATATAACCTGCCAAAATCTTTGCTTGGTAAATGGAAAATTTCAACAGCCAGGATCTTTATCAGTGGCGACAATTTGTGGACAGGTACCAAGTTTAGCGGTGTTGATCCTGAAGTAGTGTTAGGTTCAGGAGAATCAAGTTTTAAATATCCTATCAGCAAAAAAATATTAGTTGGGTTAAATATTTCATTCTAAAAAAGAACGCCATGACCAAATCAAATATAAAAACAGCATTTCTTACCTGCGCCATCGTTATAAGTATGGTATCGTGTAAGAAAAATTTTGAGCCATCCACTGCTATAGATGAAAATTCTGCTTTAACCAATGCTGCCGATATAGAAACAGCTACCATTGGCACTTATGCAGTATTAAGAAGTCCTGCTTATGTAAGGAGTAGTCATTTTCTGATGGAATATCCCGGCGATGAAATGGCACAGGGGCAGCCATCTTCTGATGACTTAAGCCGGGCTTATCGCTATACCCATATTACAACAGATGGCCATTGTGCCAGCTTTTGGCGGCAGGCTTATTTTGTAGCCAGTGCAGCGAATAAAATTATCTCAGCTATTCCTGATGATGCCGCTGCCGATCTCAGGCAATTGAAAGGAGAAAACCTTTTCCTGAGAGCAATGGTCCATTTCAATCTTGTAAGAGTATTTGGGAAACCTTATATACAAAACAATGGCGACAATCCAGGGATACCTATTTTGAAAGATGGTCTTACTGAACAGGAACAGCTAACTATTGCAAGAAGCAAAGTAAGCGACGTCTATAATTTTATAGTTGCGGATTTGTTGAAGGCGGCAGATTTTATGACGGTGAATAAAGACAATCCCTTTGCATCAAAGCAGGTGGCCAATGCGCTTTTGGCAAGAGTATATCTTTATATGGGAGATAATAGCAAGGCTGTTGAATTTGCTGATAAAGTAGTTAACTCTGGAAAATATAGTTTGTTAGGCAGTGGTGAGTTTGCGAATTATTTCAGGAATGTGCCTGAAGGAAATACAGAAACTATCTTCTGCATCCGCCATACAAAAACACAGGATGAAGATTGGAGTGCTATTGGTTCTATGTATTATAGCGGTGATGCGGCAGGTAATGCAAAAGAACAGGCTTACAGCGGTTGGGGTGAAATTTATGCATCTAAAAAATATTTCGATTTCTTAAATACAAATCCCACCGATATCCGTTTAGGGTTTATTTCACCATATAAAGTAGGTGGAGTTTTACAAATGAATACATCGCTGAATCCGGCAACCCCGATGTATTATATCAATAAATATAGTTTGCAGGAGGGCCTTGTTAATTTAAGTTCGCCTGTTTACATCCGTTTGGCGGAAATGCATCTTATCCGGGCCGAAGCCAATGCGAAATTGGGTAATGATCAGGCAAGTTTGGATGATGTAAATCTTATTCGTCAAAGAGCCGGCCTTTCGGGTGCGGCATTACATACATTGGCAAGTATTGCGGCTGCTTCTAAAACAGCTTTGGATGTTGTATTGGAGGAACGCTGGCTGGAACTGGCTTTTGAAGGTCACCGTGGTTATGATCTGTTCCGCAATGATCGTTCTGTTGTGAGGGATTATCCCGGTACGCATGCATTGAACGCTTCACCGGCTAATATCAATCAAACTATTGCTCCTTCAAATAACAGGATTGTTTTCTTTATTCCTGAAAGCGAGATAGCTAAAAACCCTGCGCTTATACAAAATCCATAATTGAAAGTTTATTATCTAAAATATTATATTATGCATAAGATATCATTTAAAATAATTTTGCTGCTTGCTGTCACTGCTACTATTGCAGTGGCTTGCAAAAAAGCTGATGCTGTTTTTTTTCAGGATAAGTCAACAGTAATGAAAGCAGATAAAATGGCCTGGACCGCTACAGCTGATAGCGAAACGCCTGACGGTTGGGAAAACACTGGCTTTGCTTCAGCTACTATCGATGGAGACTTTAACACCTACTGGCATACAGACTATTCCGTTGTGGTTCCTTATCCTCATTGGTTGCTGATTGATATGAAAACGGAAATAAATATGATCTCTGTAGAAATTACCAATCGCCAGGCTTCATCGGCTAATACAAGGGGAATGAAAAAATTTAAACTGGAAGCCAGTAAAGATGGTACAACGTTTACCAGTCTTGGTGAATTTTCATTTGCCATAACAAATGACCCACAGGGTTTTCCAGTTTCTTCTGCAACAACATATCGTTATTTAAAAATAACAGCATTAGAACCTCAGCGGGTAGGTACCAATCATACTTTCCTGGCAGAAGTTGATGTATTCACGACAAAGAAATAAAATAGTATTCTTCAATTGATGCTAAAACCAGTTTCTTAGAAGCAGTCGTTTGAGTAGTTAAGCAGGCAATGCCCCGCAACAGGCGGGGCATTTTTAAAATCATTTTGTAACAACAAAGAATAAACTATTTACTATGATAGCAAAAAAAACGTTTTCAATTATTGGTGGAGCAATTTTTTGTTTACTGTTATTTTCATGCAATAAGGGAAATACATCTGCGCCACCACCTGCACCACCAAAACCGCAACCACCAGCCACAACCATCGCTGTACCATTGACGGGTAATGGATATATTACACAACCGGCATCAGGCGCATCAGAAACAATTACTGATAATGGATTGGGAAATTGGGTCAATGCAGGTAGTATTACAAGTACTTATTTCAGGATCGGTCAGACGGGGCAATTAAATGTGGCGATCAAAGCTAAAGTACCATCCGGTACCAGCTCTGTAAAAGTTTCTGTTAATGGAACGTCGTTTATGGTGAACCTTAGTGGTAGTCAGTATAAGACTTATTTTGCCGGAACGATAAACATTACAAAGACTGGTTATGTAAAAGTTGATCTGCAGGGAGTAAGCAAAACGGGAACTTATTTCGCCGATGTTTCTGATATACTCATTGGTGGTTCTGCTACTACTGCAAATGTTGTATTTGCCAATGATCCACAAAATTTTTATTGGTCAAGAAGAGGCCCGTCTTGTCATTTAGGTTATACAACTCCTGCTGCTGATAAAGAATATTTTTATAGTGAACTAACTGTTCCTACTGGCGAAGATAAAATTGGATCCTACTTTATGGCCAATGGGTTTGGAGAAGGATACATGGGCATACAGGTAAACTCCGCTACTGAAAGAAGAGTTCTTTTTTCGGTATGGGATCCTGCTACGGGCCAAACTACTTTGGTAAGAAAAGGAACGGATGTAACAGCCGGGAGGTTTGGAGGCGAAGGAACCGGCGGACAGAGTTATATGATCTTTAACTGGCAGGCAGGTACTACATATAAATTTCTTACGCAAGGCAAGCCTGATGGCGTAGGCAACACCATTTACACTTCCTGGTTTTTTGCACCCGAGGTTGGCAACTGGAAATTGATGGCCACCTGGTCAAGACCCAATACCAATAAATACCTGACCGGCTTTCATGGTTTTCTTGAAAATTTTAATCCTGACCAGGGTTACCTGGGAAGAAAAGCGCATTGGAGCAATCAATGGGTAAGGTTGGCAAGCGGAACATGGTCGGAAGTAACAGAATTTAAATTTACTGTTGATGCAACAGGAACCAACAAACAAAGATTGGATTATGCAGGCGGAGTAGATAACGGAAAATTCTTCTTGCAAATGGATGGATTCTTTTCGAATAATGTAACTCCTGCTACAATCTTTACAAAGCAGGCAACGGGTATAGCGCCAACTATTGATTTTCCTGGTTTGCCATGATCGGACATATAATAAATGAAAAATTGAAAACTATCATAAACAGTAGCTTTGAATAATCTCTGAATAAAAAACCCGACCACAGCGGGTTTTTTTATGGATCAGAAAACTTACTGTTATAATGTTATCCGTTTGTATTTAATAGATGGTAATTGTCTTACCACAAAATTTTCACAGGATAAATAAAAGGCCGTGCTTGTAAACGCACGAACTCTTGCATCAACATACAATTGGCATCAGACTAAAGTATCAAATAAAGTCTTTATGGGTATACACTTACGCTTTTTTATACTTAATTATATATTTAACTTATGTCTTGCATTTTGTATATTTAGTTAAACATTATTGCTATGAGATTCTTACCCAATGATTTCATCAGAAATAAACTGTTCCTGATTTCATTAATCCTCCCGGCTGTTTTGTTTTATAGTTTGATAGGGTTGTATCGAAGACTGGCTTTTTTTATCTGTTAATTTGATCCAAATGATATGAAAATATTCAGAAATACAAAACCTGTTTATTATTATAAGGTCTCTTCTACAATATTGCTAATTATTAACCTGGTGCTACTATCGAATTTGAGTTTTGGCCAGGCACAGGATAGTCTCTTGTCATCTCACTCATTAAAAAAATTAAGCCTTGAGGAATTGATGAATATTGAAGTGACTTCGGTTTCAAAACGACCTGAGAAGTTGAATGAAGTTGCTTCTGCCATCCAGGTTATTACACAAAAAGATATTCGAAGCTCAGGAGCAAAAACACTTGCAGAGGCTTTGCGGTTGGCCTCCAACTTACAAGTGGCACAGGTTAACTCCAGCCAATGGGCGATAAGCTCCCGTGGATTCAATAATGTTCTCGCAAATAAGTTATTGGTACTTATTGACGGACGTACCATATATACACCGCTATATGCAGGAGTGTTCTGGGACGTGCAAAATCTTTTGCTGGAAGATGTGGATCGCATAGAAGTTATCAGCGGCCCCGGTGGAACATTATGGGGAGCAAATGCTGTTAATGGTGTGATCAATATAATTACAAAGAGCTCCAGCGAAACAAAAGGATTATTTGCTGAAGCTGCTTTAGGCAACAATCTTCCTGGTTTGGGAAGCTTACGTTACGGGGGGAAACTTGGCAATGATCTTTCTTACCGCATTTATGGAACAGGATTTAAAATGGGTAGTACGCTTGACACCAATGGTATTAAGGCAAATGATGAATGGACAATGTTCAAAGGTGGTTTTCGATTTGATTGGGATGCGTCCCAAAAAGATAAGCTAAGTATGCAGGTAAATATTTATGGTGGTAAACCTAATCCTGATGCTGTTGATACAGCTGTTATTGCAAGAGGTGACAATATTGTAGCCCGATGGAATCATATAATTTCCGGGAAATCCGATTTTCAGTTGCAGGCGTATTACGATCATACATGGCGTGACTTTGGCAACGGGTTTACTGAAGATCTGAAAACATATGATATAGATTGGCAAAACCGTTATCAGATCGGCTGGCGCCATGAATTGACATATGGGCTTGGTTTTCGCATGATGGAACATAAGGTTACAAACCTTCAATTATTCGCCTTTCTTCCGGAACGCAGGACACTATATCTTTATAATGCATTTATACAGGATAAAATTACGTTGGTCGATGATCGTTTGCATCTGACAATCGGGTCAAAGATTGAACATAACAGTTATACCGGTTTTGAATACCAGCCTAATGCTCGCCTTACCCTGGCACCCCAAAAAAACCAAACTATATGGGCCGCTGTTTCCCGGGCAGTCAGAACACCTGCCCGTATTGACCGTGATTTCTTTTTATATTTAGCTCCGAATATTCCTTTAATAGCAGGTAATGATAGGTTTGTATCTGAAAAAATGGTAGCTTATGAATTAGGCTGGCGTTTACAACCGTTGAAAAATCTTTCCATTTCTTTAGCAACATTCTATAACATTTATGACAATATACGAAGTGCAGAACCCGGACCTCCGCCATTTAATATTCCCATAACCTTTGGTAACGGAGTTAAAGGGGAGACGTATGGAATTGAACTATCTGCCACTTATCAATTGAACAATTGGTGGAATCTTCGGGGAGGATACACTTTTTTGAAAAAAGAATTGTCAGTGAAAGGCGATAGCAAAGACATGAATAAAGGAACTGCTGAAAGCAATGATCCGGAACACCAGTTTCTCATTCAATCTACCATGGACCTTTCCGGGGGAATAGAATTAGGAACTGTTATCCGCTATATTGATAAATTGCCAAAACCTAATGTGCCGGACTATGTGGGATTAGATTTACGGATCGGATGGAAGCTAGCGAAAGTCCTGGAGTTAAATATAGTTGGACAGAATTTATTG
>CAMLEX010000256.1 GCA_946479055.1 uncultured Bacteroidota bacterium
AGCCAGGTTGTTTTTACGAAGCGATTCCCGGATACGTCCAAGCGCAAGATGTAATTGATTTTTGATTGTTTGCGGCGCAAGTAATAACAGATCTGCAATTTCCGCTATGCTGAGTTGCTGTTCCCTGCTCAATAAGTAAATCTCTTTCATTTTTGCCGGCATACGGGACACTTCGGCTGCAACAACAGACCGCAATTCTTTGCTACTGAGATGGCTCCAGATTAATTCTTCTGACTGAACAGGATGAAAGGGCTGACTGAGTAAATATTTTAGACGTACTGATTGCTTTTCATAATGATTAAATATTTTATTCCGGAGGGAAACAAAAAGATAGGCGCCTAGTGAATCTTCAATTTCAACCTGCTGAACATTATTCCACAGTGACAGGAAGACTTCCTGCACCATATCACTGGCATCATCTTTTGAGCGCAATCGCTTACAGGCAAGCTGAAACAGATCCTGCCAGTACTTTTCAAACAGGCGACGGAATGCCGCTTCATCTCCTTTCTTTACTTGTTCCAGAAAAACTTTATCACTCATATTCAGCTAGTCCTCATTAATGAACATAAATAGAAAGACGTTATTGCTGGTTAAAAATAACCAGGAAGTAGCTTATGCCGCCATCAACAAATAATGCATCCAATACGAAAGCCATCTGGATATGGATAGTTGCTACTCTTTTTCTAACTAAACAATTTTGTTAGCTGAGCCTTGGATTTTACAATTACCAGGGCAATAATTATAAAACAACCGCTAAGCTACAGTAAAGCAACCGTCAAATACCACGGAAACGATTGCATGATTTTTTAACTTCAAATCGGGGCAAATGTTATTAAAAAGGAGGTCTTGGGGCAGATTTCAGGACGTCGGCGGTTTTTTTATAAAATACGGTAGAGGCATCGTATCCATTATCAGGGAAATTAAACCGTAATTGAATCACCAGGGAGAAGATTTCCTTGCAGCGCTATTACAACATCCTTTGCTAAAGCTTTATTTATTATGTTTTTTGACTAGTGAAGTTTATCCTTCCCTGGTGGCAATAGCAGAATAGCAAGAATAATGATGAATGCAGAACTATCTTAGGCTTTTCAAAATAATAATTCAACTCTTTTCTGGAATGAGTATACAGGCGCATTGAGCAATTACCAAACAGCGAACCTCCGGCTTTGACAGTGATGATGCTCAGTCTGGTCACAGCTATATAATGTTATTTAATTATTAGCAAATACATATTTTTTTCCCGACTTTAATATAGTTGTTTCGCCAGGATAAGAAAATTTTTGGTATGTGCACCTTAACTATTTGTCCTTTTTCTTTTCAACTAAAGCTTTACCACATTTAGGGCACTCACCTTCTTTGTCAAGGGCTACTTCCGGATGCATAGGACAAGTATACAGCTTGGTAACCTCTGCCTTCATTTGCTCCTTGGGTGAAAGATTTAGCTTCTTACCACACTTAGGACATTTTCCGGGATTGTGCTTTGTTACGTCAATATGCACAGGACAAGTATAATTTTTCATTTCCCTGGCCTTCATTTGTTCCTTAGTTGACAAGCTTAGCTCCATTCCACACTTAGGACATTTTCCGGGTTGATGACCTGTAGCTTCAGGATGGTTCGGGCAGGAATAAAAGGTTTCATGCTTTGTAGTATCCACTTTTCCTGCCTTTCCCTGAGCAAAAAGACAAGTTGAAGCTATCAGTACAGAAACTGTAAGAACGATTAACTTTTTCATGATTTTCGTTTATGATGAATAATTAATCGAAATTAAATGCCTGCTTGTTGAAGTAAAATGACTTTAGTCAATCGTTACGATGATATATACCCAAAAATTGTCTATGGCAAGAGTGAAACTAACGACATTTTAATGTCCGATAATAGGGACAGGGCTTTGCGGCAACATACCCCGATCCTATAAAATAAATTTAGCTTGCCCGGTTATATTTATTGCGATATTCTATTGGAGATAATCCTGTAATTCTTTTAAAAGTGGTACGGAAAGCTTTAGGATCTGTATAACCCACGTTATACATTACCTCATTTACATTTTCACGCAACTTTTCAAGATTCATTTTTGCAGCTTCTATTTTTACTCGCTGTATATATTCCACCACCGTATTGGAAGTAGCTTTTTTAAATCTTCGTTCCAGGTTTCTCCGGCCCAATGCAAACATCGACGCTAACTGATCCACCGTGATTTTATCCTGGAAATTTTTTTCAATAAAAACCTGTGCTTTTTTGATCGGTTCATCTTCGTGTTCCTTTTGTCCCTGGAAAATAATAAAAGGTGATTGGCTATCCCTGTCTATTTCTATTGCAAATACTTTGGCGGAAAGAACTGCTATATCACGGCCCGCATATTTTTCAATAAGATATAAAATCAGGTTCAGGTAAGAAAATGCACCTCCGCTTGAATAAATGCCCTGTTCATCAGTGATAATTTTTTCTGTTACCAGATCCACATCGGGAAACATTTTTCTAAATTCATTGGCCGCCATCCAGTGCGTAGCACATTTTCTTCCATTTACTAAACCTGTTGATGCTAATAAAAAAGCGCCGAGACAAAGACTCGCAACTTCGGCCCCGCTTTTATATTGCTTTATTATCCACGGAATAAATTCCTTGTTGTTTTCTATCGCAGTTTTTATTTCTCCATCAATAGCTGGTATAATAATAAGGTCTGTTTTTTTTACATCCTGCAGCAGCTCGTCAGTATGAACGGTAAACAAACCGCCACTTACAGGAGTTTCTTTTGAAAGTCCAACTAACTGTACTTTAAATATCGGGGACTCTCCCCTGGCTTTGTAAAATTGATTCACCTGGGTCAATAATTGACGTGAGCCTTCAAGGCTTCCTAAAATTGCTCCTTTAGGAACGAGGATAGATATGTGTTTCATCTGTATATTTTTAATTTATTTAAGCCAGATGGAACTTACCGTGGTAAAATTTTCATTGCCTTGTGTGTAATAATGAAAATTTTATCATGGACGTTTCATGTGCCGATTTTTATTGTTTTTGCCATCCCGAAATACTCCGGACAAGCTCAGCTATATACTTCACCATAAAATGTTCATCGCTGTTCGTATAAATTGTCCGTCCACCGCGGCGGATTATAGGCCTTCATGTGAATTTTTTACGATAAGAAATTGTTTGAATTTCTGTTTGTAAATCTCTGCACAATCCTTCTTAAAAAATAATTTCTTTCTCTACCACGAAAAATCAGGAACCAAAAGTAACTAAAATGAATGTCGGAATCAACCCCTTAAATTGCCGTATTAACACCCTTTTCCTTATAAACTGGAAATCTAATTTTACAATCACCACCTGATTGAAGCTATCGCAAAAATTAAAACAAGTACTTAACATTATAAAATAAAGATCATGGAAAAAAATATTTTGATTGAAATGGACCAAACAGTCAACAAATTACTACAGGCTGTTTCAGCATTTCCAAAAAAACAGTTTAATACAGTTCCTTTTGAAGGCAGTTGGACAGCTGCCCAGGTTTCCGATCATATTTTAAAATCAGTATCAGGCGTAAAAAAACTGTTATATGCGCCAACAAAACCGACCGATAGGTTACTCGATAGAAAGTCAGAAGCCATTAAATCTATGTTTTTAGATTTCGAAACAAAAATGAAATCGCCTGAATTTGTGTTGCCCGACAACTCGCCGATGGAAAAAGAAAAATTGCTGAATGCGTTGGAAGAAATAATGGTGAAAATGATTGAAGCAATTAAAACTCTGAACTTATCGGAAACCTGTACAGCTTTCGAACTCCCGGGCTTTGGAGAGTTTACAAGAGCCGAATGGATCTGGTTTGTAATTTATCATACACAAAGACATACGCACCAGCTAAAAAATATTTATGAAATACTGCTAAAAAAAAAGTCAACTCCTGAAATAAGGCAGGTATATCTCTGGCATTAAAGATGCAGGTTGAAATCAACTCTGTGCATATTAAATCAATACTAAACTTAAATTGTATGGAAACAAAAGCAACAAGCAGCAGGATGAATCCACTCCTTGATTTGTATGATATGCAAACAACGTTTTTTTCAAATGCTATTGAAGGCATTACTGATAAAGATGCTCACAACCGGTTGAACACAAAAGCAAACCATATTTCCTGGTTGACAGGCAGCCTTGTTGAGCAGAGATATGAAATCGCCAAGACTCTTGGTTCCGATGATAAACAGGAAGCACATGATCTTTTTAAAAATAACCAGGGTATCCAGGATGGAGTTACTTACCCTTCACTGCTTACATTCAAAAAAGACTGGGAAAGAATCACACCGGTACTAAGAAATGCGCTTCATACTATAAAAGACGAAAAACTTGGCGAATCATTCGAAATAATGTCGGGTATAAGAATGACCTATTATGAGCTAATATCTTTTATTATCTACCGCGAAGCGAATTGTATTGGCCAGATAGCTTTATGGCGAAGACTATTGGGATACGCACCGATGAAGTACCAATAAAAGGCAATAAAAATTTGTAGCAAGAAAGGGTTTTTCATTTTTGAAAATAACTCATTGATTAAAAAACGATGGGTATGGCAAAAAAAATTGAGCCGGGATCTGAGCATAAACTTCTGAATGTATTTACCGGCAAATGGAATACAGAAGGATATACTATTGCAGGTCCAAACGGGCCTTCACAAAGAATTGAAGCAACAGATATTTACGAATGGCTGCCGGGCGGATTTTTTCTTATTCACCATGCAGATGCGCATGTAGGAGATGAACAGATCCATATCCTTGAGATCATTGGCTACAATGCTTCAGACAAATCTTATTATTCTCATTCTTTCGACAGTCAGGGTAATTATGCAACATTTCATTTGAGTATAAATGAAGGATTGCTAAAAATTACAGGTGAGTCAGAACGTTTCACTGGAAGAATTAACAAGTCAGCCACTACCATAACAGGCAAGTGGGAACGTTCCGACAACGGCCTGGACTGGCAGCACTCTATGGATGTGAAGTTGACAAAAGTTCAGTAATAACAGATAGAAAAGGTGAGTATCATTTTCAAAAGAGTTAAACTATTATTGAGCCAATACTAAACAGGGCTGTTCTGTTCAAGTAATTGTTTTAAAATTTCTCCGGATTCTTTTTCAGAATTCACCAGGTCATGCAGACTGATTTTATCCAGCAACTGATCTATATTAAATTGAACCATTTGCCAAAGTGAACGTGCAGAGCATTCCACTGAGTTGGTACATAGTTTTACATTTCCGGTATGTAAGCCGCAAAATTCACTATCAAACAAAGCCCCGCCTAAAGCTTTCAATACTTTATTAATATTAATATTTTTTGCAGGCTGGGCCAGCATATAACCGCCTTTATAGCCTGGGGAGCTATTAATAAATCCTTCCATGCGAAGAACCCGGGTTAGCTTAGCCACATAATGATCACTGAGCCCTTCCGCTTCACTTAATTGAGGAATACTCATGCCGTTTTCGTTTTTAGCGATGCGTATAAGTATGCGTAAACCGTATTCTTCCTGTGCTGTTATTTTCATATAACAAGTGATTTATTTATATAGCCGGACTAATCATAACATTCCTAATTCTAATTGTGCCGCTTCTGACATCATACTCTTGTTCCATGATGGAGTCCAGGTAACGGCTACATGTACATCATTTACCCCTTCAATTTGCCGGACTTTCTGATCCACTTCCACAGGTATAGATTGAGCTGCGGGACAAGCTGGTGAAGTCAATGTCATTACGATCTGTACATTATTCACGGGTAAAATATCTATCTCGTAAATCAATCCCAGTTCATAAATATTCACGGGTATCTCCGGATCAAACACCGTGTACAAACACTCAATTACTTTTTGTTTCAATGCTTCGTTGTCCATGGTCTTAATTTTTTGCAGCATCTTTTATTTTATAAGCCAACGCAAAATTTTTCATTTGCTTTACCATCGCCAGTAATCCATTGGAGCGGGTTTGCGCCAGGTGAGTGGTCATCCCTATCTGCCGGATAAAATCCAGTTTAGCTTCAATGATCTCATCAGGACTATGACCGGATAGCACCCGTATCAGCATACTGATTAATCCTTTTACAATGACTGCATCACTCTCGGCCTTATAAAAAATTTTCCCTTGTTTATAATCTGCCACTAACCACACTGTCGATTGACATCCTCTCACCTTGTTCTCATCAATTTTATGCTGATTCTCCAAGGGCGCCAGTTTTTTACCCAGGTCAATAATGTATTCATACTTATCATCCCAGGAATCAAATAATGCAAACTCTTCTACTATTTCCTTTTCTATGGCTTGTATGTTTTTTTGATCACTCATTGTTTCAGGCTAATATTTTAATTACTTTTTTCAACGCGGTAACTAATTGATCAATTTCTTCTTTTGTGTTATAAACTGCAAAAGAAGCCCTGGTTGTACCGGGTATTCCAAAACGATCCATCAATGGTTGTGTACAATGATGACCTGTGCGAACAGCAATACCCTGGTTGTCTAATAAAATACCTATATCCTGCGGATGGATTTTATCAATTCTAAATGAAATGACGCTTACTTTCTCTTTTGCCGTACCAATGATCTTTAAGCCAGGCAACTGCCTTAATTGATCAGTTGCATATTTCAAAAGTTCTTCTTCATGTTGCCTTATTTTATCTTTACCTGTTTGGCTAATAAAATCAAGAGCAGTTTTAAATGCGATAGCATCAGCAATATTAGGGGTACCGGCTTCAAACTTATAAGGCAAATCATTATAGGTTGTCTTTTCAAATGTCACTTCTTTGATCATTTCCCCACCACCGTGAAAAACGGGCATTGTTTCGAGCAAATTTTTTTTACCATACAATATACCCATGCCCGTTGGTCCATATAATTTATGCGCCGAGAAAGCAAAGAAGTCGCAATCCATTTGTTGCACGTCAATATCAAGATGCACTGTTGATTGGGCGCCATCTATCAGTACCACAGCACCTGCTTTGTGGGCTGCTTCAATAATTTCCTTTACAGGATTAACGGTTCCGAGTGCATTGGATGCATGTACAATGGAAACCAGTTTTGTTTTTGAACTCAACAATTTTACAAACTC
>CAMLEX010000257.1 GCA_946479055.1 uncultured Bacteroidota bacterium
CCAACCCCTCGTGTCACATATCTATACAGCTGATCCTTCGGCTCATGTGTTCAATGGACGCATTTATATTTATCCATCGCATGATACTGCTACGGGTACACCCGAAGATGATCTGGGCAGCCATTTCAATATGATGGATTACCATATTCTTTCTATGGATTCTATTGGCGGTAAAGTAACGGACCATGGTGTAGCGTTGCATATTAAAGATATACCCTGGGCTGGCAGACAGCTATGGGCGCCTGATGCCGCATTCGCAAATAATACATATTACTTATACTTTCCTGTAAAAGATAAACAGGATGTATTTCATATTGGTGTTGCCACCAGTGATAAACCCGAAGGTCCTTTTACAGCAGAGAAACAACCTATCAAAGGAAGTTATAGTATTGACCCTTCTGTTTTTAAAGATGATGATGGGAAATTTTATATGTACTTCGGTGGTATCTGGGGTGGGCAATTACAAAAATGGAATGGCAATAAATATGACTCCGCCGGTAAACTTCGTCAAGCTGCTGAGCAAGCGGTTTTGCCAAGAGTTGCTAAACTGAATGCAGACATGAAATCTTTTGCTGAAGAAGTGAAAGAAATAAAAATCGTTGATAAAGAAGGGAAGCTGTTTACAGAAAAAGATAATGACAAACGATTCTTTGAAGCCGCATGGATGCATAAATATAAAGGCAAATACTATTTCTCCTATTCAACAGGCGATACACATTTTATCAATTATGCGATTGGTGATAATCCTTACGGGCCTTTTACTTACCAGGGTGTATTGTTAAACCCTGTGGATGGATGGACCAATCATCATTCTATTGTAGAAGCAAACGGTAAATGGTATTTGTTTTATCATGATGTACAGTTGTCAGGTAAAACACATTTGCGGAACGTGAAAGTAACGGAGCTGAAATATAATGAGGATGGAACGATTCAAACAGTTGATGCGTATAAATAATCAATAAGAAGAATGAAGCTGACGAAGGAATAATAAGGATTTATTCAGGATATCCGTTTCAAGATTCAAAATTCTGCCAATGAAAAAAATACTTCTCACAGGTGCTGTTTTGCTAAGCATCTATGCATGGAATTGTCATGCTCAAAAGATAGCGACATTCAGCATCGGATTATCGCCTGAAAAGCCTGGCATGGATATTCCTGTAAGCATTAACCTGGATAGTATTACAAAACTACCAGCCGGCTCTTTATCACTTTCGGAAATTACAGGCAATACAATTACGCCTGTCCCCTTCCAGGTTGCGCAAAGCAAGTACCGAACCCTCCATTGGATAGTACGGAATGAAACCCTGCTTAATAAAAGAACTTATCAGCTTACAAAAGCTGCTCCGGGAGCATTTAATAATATAGAAGCTGTTACAAATACTGGCTCTGTAACTATCCGGTCAGGTAATGTGAATTTATTGCGTTACCAGTTTCAAACAGTATATCCCCCTGCCGGTATTGATACCAATTATAAACGCAGTGGTTTTATTCATCCTCTCTGGACTCCGCATGGACAGGAGCTTACCAGAATTCAGCCACCCGATCATTATCACCACTATGGCATCTGGAATCCATGGACGCATACGTTATTTGAAAACGACACCATTGATTTCTGGAATATAAAGGGCAAGCAAGGAACAGTGCGTTTTGCCAGGTTCAATTCAGTTGTTAACGGCCCGGTCTATTCTGAGTTTGAGGCATTGCATGAACATGTGGTATTTAAGAAAGACGGTAGTGAAAAGATAGCGTTGAATGAATTGCAAACAGTACGGGTTTATAATCCCGGAGAAAATAAAGACTATTATATAGTTGATATTACTTCAAAAATGACCTGTGCTTCACAAAGCCCATTGCAGATAATTGCGTATCGCTATGGTGGTTTCGGCTGGAGAGCTACCGAATTCTGGGATAAGAATAATTCCGAAATGCTTACTTCCGAAGGAAAGACAAGGGATAATACCGATGGAACAAAAGCAAGATGGTGTATTGTGCAAGGGGCATTGCCAGGCAATGATGCTGGTGGCATTATTATGTTATCCTTTCCTGCTAATTATAATCATCCTGAACCATTGCGTATCTGGGATAAGAATGCTAATAATGGCCGCGGCGATGTGTTTGCCAATTTTGCGCCGACTAAAGACAAGGACTGGTTACTGGTACCGGGAAAAGAATATATTTTGAAATACAGGTTGGTTGTGTTCAATGGAAAATTTGATGCGGCTAAAGCGGAAAATGCGTGGCGGGATTTTGCAGAGCCTGTGAAAATAAAAGTCAAATAAGTTTCACGCAAAGCCGCAAAGGAGCAACGAACGCAAAGGGAACCTGAAATGAAAGTTGAGCAATGATCTGAACGAGGAAGAGTGCGACCCTTCCACTTCGCAAGCTCAGTGTTCTGACTAAACTGCGACGCTGTAAGTTGAGTAAAGAACAGAACCCTGATCCGCCGCGGCGGACGCAACAAACGATGCCATGAAAAACTGAAGCCGGTAACAAAAAACTTATCGTCATAAAAATCAACATGATGAAAAAAAATAAACGATCAACCATTAGCCGCAGAGAATTTCTAAACAACTCAGCTAAAACTGCGGTGGGTACTTCTCTTGCATTCAGTTTTCCTTCTATTGTTCCAGCGAGTGTATTTGGGAAAAATGCACCCAGCAATCGCATCAATGTCGGCGCTATTGGTGTGGGCCGTATCTCAAGGGGGCATGATCTGCCCGGTGTATGGAGCCATGATTTTGCACAGGTGATGGCTGTTTGCGATCTTGATACAAAAAGAGCGGAAGAAGGAAGGATATTAGTGAATGAATATTACACAAAAAGAAATGGCAAACCTTATGATGGCGTGAAAGTATATCATGATTATCGTGAGTTGTTGAACAATAAGGATATTGATGCAGTGATCATCAGTACGCCCGATCACTGGCATGCACTGATTGGTATTGCTGCTGCAAAAGCCGGTAAACATATTTACATGCAGAAGCCGGCATCGCTTACCATTGCTGAAGGAAGACTAGTTAGTGATGTGGTTCAAAAGAGCGGTGTAAAATTTCAAATAGGTAGTCAGCAACGTTCAACTGAACAGTTTCGTTATGCAGCAGAGTTGGTACGCAATGGAAGAATAGGACAATTGAAAAATGTTTATGTGGGTTTGCCGGGCGATCCGTCGGGAGAAGAAGAAAAAGAAATGCCGGTTCCGCCAAATCTTAATTACGATATGTGGCTGGGATCTACACCCAATGCTTATTACACGGAAAAAAGAGTGCATCCGCAAAATGGTTATGATCGTCCAGGCTGGTTGCGTTGCGAACAATTTGGTGCAGGCATGATCACTGGTTGGGGTTCACATCATATTGATTCAGCGCATTGGGGCATGGGCATGGAAAAGTCGGGCCCGGTGGAAGTTTGGGGTCATGCTGATTTTCCCAAAAAGGGCTTATGGAATGTTCATGGCATTTTCAAAACAGAAGCCTTATATGAAAACGGCGTAAAAATGATAGTGAGTAATGAATTGCCAAATGGAATTAAGTTTGAAGGAAGCGAAGGTTGGATATTTGTTTCAAGAGGTGATTACCAGGCAACATCTACTGATCCGGTTGCAAAAGGTGAAAAGGCAAAAAAAATAGATGCAGGTGATCCGAAAATTCTAACGTCAGTGATTGGTGCAAACGAATTTCATTTTATGGTAAGCAAGCAACATCATGGCAACTGGCTAGAAAGCATACGGGATAACAAACAACCTATTGCACCGGTAGAAGAAGCTCATCGTTCCTGCTCTGCTTGTCTTGTTCATCATATTGCGATGAAGCTGGGCAGGAAAGTATATTGGGACCCGGTAAAGGAGCAATTTAAAAATGATAACGAAGCGAATGGTATGCTTTCACGTACGCAGCGTTCTCCGTACATCATCAACGCATAAGAAATAATGGCTAGTACCTCAGTTTGCTTTTAATTGCGCCACAGATGAACGCAGATGAACACAAATACATGTTTCTGTGCTAATTTGTGTTTATCTCCACAAGTGTCGGGACAAGTTGTGGCAAAAAACCTTTTTCTTGTTTAACTATTTTCAAAAATGAGACATTACTGAATAATGAAAAAATTGTTTTTGTATATTTTAATCGCATCAACCATGTCCTGCCAGTCTGATGATAAAAAAAATGACCCGCCGATCCGTTTGATCACATTGGATCCCGGCCATTTTCATGCAGCACTGGTTCAAAAAACAATGTATAGTGATGTGGATTCTGTCGTGCATGTGTATGCCCCGGAGGGAAATGATCTGAAATTGCATTTAGAAAGAATTAAAACTTATAACGCAAGAACTGAGTCTCCTACCCATTGGAATGAAGAAGTATATACAGGCAATGATTTTTTTGAAAAAATGATCCAGGAGAAAAAAGGAAATGTAGTTGTATTGTCAGGTAATAATCAAAAGAAAACTGATTACATTTTACGATCATTAGAAAATGGCTATACTGTTTTTGCTGATAAACCGATGGTGATTGACAGCAAAGGTTTTGAACAATTAAAAGAAGCTTTTGCAGTAGCAGCAAAGAATAATCTGTTATTATATGATATCATGACCGAACGTTATGAGATCACTACTATGCTGCAACGTGAACTTTCGATGATCCCGGAAATATTCGGTGAGTTAGAAAAAGGAACGCCGGAGAATCCTGCTATCACCAAAGAAAGTATTCATCACTTTTATAAATATGTTTCGGGAAGTGTATTGACAAGGCCCGCCTGGTTCATGGATGTATCGCAGCAAGGTGAAGGTATTGTGGATGTAATGACTCACCTGGTTGATTTGGTGCAATGGGAGTGTTTTCCTGAACAAGAAATTGATTACACAAAAGATATTGCTATTACTACTGCAAAAAGATGGCCAACTGATATGAGTTTGTCTGAATTCAAAGCAATTACCAAACTGGATAGTTTCCCTTTTTATTTAGATAAAGATATTGTGCATGATACACTGCTGCAGGTATATTGTAACGGCGAAGTCAACTACCAGCTCAAAGGCGTTCATGCAAAAACATCAGTGATATGGAAATACAAAGCGCCGGAAGGAACGGGTGACACGCATTACTCGATTATGCGGGGAACCAAAGCAAACCTGGTAATCAGGCAGGGAGCGGAAGAGCAGTACAAACCTGCTTTGTATATAGAACCCGTTGCAAAAGATACTGATTATGAAAAAGTGGTGAATGAAAAATTTAAATCCGTACTGGAAAAATATCCTGGCGTAGAATTAAAAAAAATAAAACAGGGCTGGCAGATAATTATTCCTGACAAATATAAGGAAGGTCATGAAGCGCATTTTGGCCGTGTAACGGAAAAATTTTTATCTTATTTAAAGAATAAGAATATGCCTGCATGGGAAGTGCCGAATATGCTGGCTAAATATTACACTACAACAAAAGCATTGGAACTCTCATTAAAGAATAAATAATGAAAAAAATTATTGTTTTATTTTTTGCAGTCATTATTATGGGTATCCCTTTATTGATGGCACAGCAAACAGATTCTCTGCCGCCGCGGGTATATAATTGGGACGGACTTACAGTAAAGAAAGAAGAGAACCGCATAATAAGACAAGTGATGGAAGGAAGTACTAGCTCTCTCTCCCATTTTGAAGTACACACTACTACACTTGAACCAGGAAAAGCGCCGTACCCACCGCATGTACATGAGGATATGGAAGAACTCATTATCATAAAAGAAGGACAGGCAAAGATCACTATCAAAGGAACAAGTAAAATAATGGGGGCCGGCAGTATCGCTTTTGCTATGCCCGGCGACGAACATGGTATTGAAAATATCAGCAACACGCAAGCTACTTACTATATATTAAAATATAAGTCGAAACTGCCAATGAACCTTGAACGGGCAAAACAGAATGGCGGTTCTTTTATGCTGGACTGGAATGATCCTGTATTTAAAAAAACTGAAAAAGGAGGGAGAAGAGAATTTTTCAACAGGCCTACCTCACAATTGGAAAAATTCGAAATGCATACTACAGCACTTAATCCGGGGCTGCACAGCCATGCACCGCATACGCATAAAGAAGAAGAAGTTGTACTGTTATTAAGAGGCAATGCAGAAATGTATATCGCAGGTAATCGTTATAAAGCAGCGCCGGGTGATATCATATTTCTTTCCTCCGGCGTATCACATGCTTTGAAAAATACCGGTAGTGAACAATGTGAATATTTTGCCTTTCAATGGAAAAATTGATCGGTATGAAGTTATAAAACTCTATATACTTTATAAATGATGAAACTGAATCTGAATATACTTTATTTCATGATCTTCCTATTGCTTGCCTGTCAATCTACTTTCGGCCAGGTAAGACTTCCGCAATTGGTAAGGGACAGTATGGTTTTGCAAAGAGACGTTAATGTAAAAATATGGGGATGGGCAGCGAAGGACGAAAAGGTAAACGTGAAGTTTAATGGCAAAACTTATAAAACAAAAGCCGGCGCAGATGGAAAATGGCTTGTACTATTATCCCCCATGAAAGCAGGCGGGCCATATACAATGAATATTTCGGGCAGCAATAAAATCACACTTAAAGATATTTTGATTGGGGACGTATGGCTTTGCAGCGGTCAATCCAATATGGTGCACCAGATGGAACTGCATAATATTACCTATGCAGAAGATATTGCAAAAGCAAATTACCCTGAGATCCGGCATTTCTTTATTCCCACTTTAACGAATTTACAAGGGCCCCAAAATGATCTGCCAACCGGCTACTGGAAACCTGCAACGCCGAAGGATGTTTTAAGGTTTTCAGCAGTAGCTTATTTCTTCGCCAGGGCTCTTTATGAAAAATATCACATACCGATCGGTTTAATTAATGCAAGTGTGGGCGGCACTCCCATTGAAGCATGGACAAGTGAAGCAGGGCTTAAAGATTTTACCGCATTGCAAAATACAATTCAGAAAAATAAAGACACAGCTTATATAGCTGATATAAACAGAGTGGCGGCGGCCAACAATGCCAACGGGTCGCAGCAGCAAAAAGATTTAGGAATGCTGAATGAAAAGAAATGGTATGAGG
>CAMLEX010000258.1 GCA_946479055.1 uncultured Bacteroidota bacterium
ATCAATATTTTTTTACTTATTGTAATGATCTATAAAGATCAATATATTGTTGGGCTGACGAATCCCATGAATGATCGATAGTCATCATATGACTTCTCATCCACTGATACAGATCTGGTTTGTTTGTATAAAGATCGATAGCACGGCCAACAGAATAAGTAATATCACCGACGCTTGCCTGGTCGAATCGTATACCAAACCCCTGCCAATCACCAAAGTCCTTGATAGTATCTTTCAACCCCCCTATGCTTCTCACCATAGGTACAGTGCCATAGCGCAATGCATACATCTGGTTCAATCCACAGGGTTCTACACGGCTGGGCATTAATAAAAAATCAGAACCAGCATATATCATGTGGCTTAATGGTTCGCTATAACCGATATAAGAATTATAATAACCATTGAACTGGTGTTTCATATGATCCAGCTGTTCTTCCAGGTGAGACTCCCCTGAGCCTAAAATCAAAAAATTAGCTTTACCATGATGATGATAGATAGATTGACTGATAGCATCAGGTAAAAGATCCGCTGCCTTCTCTCCTACCAATCTTCCAATAAAGGCTATAAGCGGCTTTTCGGGATCAAGACCAAACTGGCCGCAGATTTCCTTTTTATTTTTCTTCTTTCCTTTTTCTACTAATTCTTTATCGTAGTTTTTTGCCAGGTAATTATCTGTAAGCGGGTCCCAAACCTCTGTATCAATTCCATTTAATACACCAAAGCTTTTTCCTTTTTCGTATTCAAATAAATTTTCCAATCCATTGGCTGAATGTTTTAATTCATCAAGATAACTATGACTAACGGTGGTTACTTTTCCCGCACATTTTACGCCGGCAGCCATTGGATTAATGGTATTGTTCCAATCCAGCAATCCCCATCTCCAGCTATCATAAGCAGGTATTAAATAATATTTATCCCAATTGATCCAGCCCTGGTACTGACCATTATGAATCGTAAAAACGGTCGGGACATTTCCTAATTTATTTCTGAAAGCATAGCAATGCTTTACCATAAAAGGTATCAGGCCTGTATGATGATCATGGCAATGAATAACATCAGGCGCATGCTCCCATTTGTTAAGCCAGTCGCAAACAGCTATCTGGAATGCTGCAAACCGTTCGATGTCATCATCATAACTATATATTTTTTCCCTGTCCAATAATCCATTGATATCGACCAGGTAAAGATCAAAGCCAAGTTTGTTTGTTTTTTCTCTTATGACGCTATAGTGAAACCATTGCGATCCAATATTCTGTCCGCCTTCATGAACCAGTTCCCAACTGTTCTGGTACAAAAACTTTGTACGGTACATGGGCATCACTACTTTGGTTACATGGCCCAACTCGGCCTGGTATTTTGGTAAAGCTCCTACTACATCGCCCAAACCACCGGCTTTAGCTACAGGATAACATTCGGCTGCAACATGTACAATTTCCATTCAAATAATATTGTATTAAATAATCTATTTGAAATTAAGTGGTTTTTGTCATTGAACAGTTTATAATTAAAAATTTTTCCCTAACCGATTTCTGTTTATTTTCAGCCTTAAAATTAAAATCAACTATTGCTATGGGTCAACAAGCAAAAATACCTACCAATTACGGCGCTCTTGGGACATTGGTCACAGTCTTCTTTTTTTGGGGATTTATTGCTGCCGGTAACAGCGTATTTATTCCTTTTTGCAAACATTATTTTCATCTTGATCAGTTTCAAAGTCAGTTAATCGATTTCGCTTTTTATACGGCATATTATGTCGGGGCTTTGGTGTTGTTTGCCTATGGGGCTTTTGGTGGTAAAGATCTTGTTGGTAAATGGGGCTATAAAAAAAGTATTGTTTATGGATTACTTTTTTCTGCATTGGGTGCTGCTGCTATGATCTTTGCTGTTAACGGAAATAGTTTTGCCGGCATGCTGATCGGTCTTTTTATTGTTGCTTTAGGATTTTCATTGCAGCAAACAGCGGCTCAACCCTTTGCTATTTTATTAGGTGATCCGGCAACAGGTACCAGCCGGGTTAACTTGGGAGGGGGTGTCAATTCATTTGGCACTTCTATTGGCCCACTGGTTGTAGCTCTTGCATTGTTTGGAACCACTGCTGCCATAACGGATGAAAAAATTGCATCCCTTAGTTTATCAAAAGTAATTATCCTGTATTCTTTTGTTGGGGCCTTGTTCATTGGTGCAGCTGCTTTATTTTATTTTTCAAAAAAAGTGCCTTCTGGTATTTTATTGGAAAAAACAGAAAAAGCGAATAAAGCTCTATACACCCTGATAGTAATGACCGTGCTATTGATAATCATGTTTGTTCCGGTATTTGATAGTTATAAAACAGATCTGACTAATGCATCTGTTGAAGAAAAGCATTCCATGGAAGCATACCGTTTAAGGTGGTTGATTGGTGCATTGGCGATAGTGGTGGTTGGATTATTACTTTCGCTGGCCAGTGCAAAAAAGAAATCTGAGGGATGGGGTGCAATGCAATATCCTCAATTGATATTGGGCATGCTGGCCATCTTTGTATACGTTGGTGTGGAAGTAGCAATCGGTAGTAACCTGGGAGAATTGTTGAGACAGGAAAGCTTTGGTTCTCTTTCAGCTTCTGAAGCAACGCCTTTTATCGGTATGTACTGGGGTAGTTTAATGATTGGCCGTTGGACGGGTGCGATCAATGCATTTAATTTATCACAAAAGACAAAAACCATCTTACAATTCATTGTTCCGTTAATAGCGTTTGGAATTCTGATAGGGATCAACACGCTGGCGCAATATGATATGTCAGCTTTATATTATTATGTCATTTGTGTGCTGATACAAATAGCAGCTTTCTTCGTCAGTAAAAATAAGCCAGCCAGAACTATGCTGATTTTTAGTTTATTCGGTGTAATAGCTATGGTTATTGGTTTAATGACCACCGGCACGGTTGCTATTTATGCATTTTTAAGCGGAGGTCTGGTTTGTTCTATCATGTGGCCATCTATCTTTAGTCTATCCATTGCCGGATTAGGAAAATATACCTCACAGGGTTCCGCTTTCCTTATCATGATGATCCTTGGCGGTGGCATCATACCGCCGATCCAGGGTAAAATAGCGGACATTATTGGCATTCACCAGTCTTACATAATAGCGGTTGTTTGCTTCGCCTATCTGGCCTTCTTTGCTTTCGCCGTAAAAGGAATTTTGAGAAAACAGGGTATTGACTATGATGCTGAAATAGGCGCCGCAGGGCATTGATATAAAACCAATTCATTTCCTTCGTACATTAGTGCCCCGTTACTAAAACTAACGGGGCTTTATTTTAAATCTGAAAAAATGGCTGAAAAATCTGGATTACAACCACTTGCGATTGGAATAGACATTGGCGGAACGGGTACTAAGTTCGGAATAGTTGACAGAGACGGAAATGTTCTTTTTTCCGACGAAATATCTACAAGAACGCATGCAGATGTAAATTCTTTTATTGACGATCTCTATTCAGCTTTATCTGTTTTAATAGAAAAAGCCGGGGGCATCGGCAGAATGAAAGGAATTGGTGTAGGTGCTCCGAATGGTAATTATTATACAGGTACAATCGAATATGCACCCAATCTTCCCTGGAAAGGAATTATCCCTTTAGCCAAGCTTATTGAAAATAAATTCAAACTTCCGGTAACACTGACCAACGACGCCAATGCAGCAGCTATCGGCGAAATGATGTATGGTGCGGCCAAAGGCATGAAGGATTTTATCATGATCACATTAGGAACAGGTGTTGGTAGCGGTATTGTGGCAAACGGGCATTTGATCTATGGGCATGATGGGTTTGCCGGAGAACTTGGGCATACTATTATTATTCCCGACGGAAGAATGCACCCGGGTACGGGTAAAAAAGGTTCGCTGGAAAGCTATGCCTCTGCAACCGGGGTTTGCAATACAGCGATAGAAATGCTGGAAAAATCGGACACCCCCAGTATCTTAAGGGATATTCCTAAAAAAGAACTGGATTCAAAAAAAGTATACGAAGCTGCAATCAAAGGAGACGAACTGGCCCGTTATATTTATGATTTTACCGGCCGGATACTGGGCCTTGCCCTGGCTAATGCGGTTATGTTTTCAAGCCCTGAAGCAATTGTACTTTTTGGCGGCTTAACGAAAGCTGGCGACCTTCTTTTAAAACCCACAAAAGAGCATATGGAATCTAACCTGATCCAGGTGTTTCAAAATAAGGTGAAGATCCTCATCAGTCATTTGCGGGAATCAGATGCCGCAATATTGGGAGCCAGTGCGCTGGTCTGGGAGACAAAATAATCATGCTCTATACATGTAAAAATCTGAAGGGTTTCAATTGAAAATTGAGGCCCTTTTTTCGTTGCTCGCTGCGACTAATAGCTGGTTAAGATTTCATCAATCTCTACTGGTTAAAATGGGAATAAATGCGTTAATATTCTATCCTTTCACATCAAAATTCCAAATCCTTTTTGATCGCAATCTCCTTTTTCTTCTTCCAAACATTGGTTTCAAACAGCGGCGGGGTTTGTTCTTTTTAAAAAGCTAGTGCCTGAATTTCTGCTAATATGGCATATTCAAAATTTACCGACCCTTATCCAAACAGGCTAAAAAATTTAAGCCAAACCCTTCCCATTTCTTAAACTCTCCCTCCGGAAATTTTTAAACCTTCTCCAAGGATTGCTATAGGCTCAAACCTCCGATTCCTTAAAATTCCTTTTCCGGTCGAACCCAATAAAAAAAATCAGGCCCCCGCAATTGAACTAAACCGGCCGACCAATACTGGTTTGTAAAATCGCATATCCCTCAACACAACGATCAAAATTATTCCTCCTATGAGAAGCAGGGATGGATTGCCGGTTTCAATTATCTCT
The DNA here is from genome assembly GCA_946479055.1 of uncultured Bacteroidota bacterium. Next base: position 4,857 of record CAMLEX010000258.1, read on the forward strand.
CCAAAAACAGAAGTTAAGGCGATTTTATATTAAAAATATAAATACTTCATAAAAGTATATGTAATAGAATAATCAATAAATCAAACTATAAGCTTATAATCAATCAATTATTATTATTTATTTTATAAAAAATTAGTTCGGCTTGAAATCTCACTGTTTTGCTATTGAAATACTTCTACATATCTAAATCAATAAATTAAATAATCAACATAAATAATTGATTATTAACTTAAATATTACTTATATTAATGTTTTAAATTTTAGCTTAACTTAAGCCATTTAAAATTTGGAAAATTACTAACTAAATTGGCGTAATAATTTAATGTGATTGGCTTTAATTTTTATGGGTTACCATCCCTCCTATGAAAGCCAGAAAAGTTCCGAACCTGGAAACCCCAAAGAAATAAGAAAGGGATACAGGAGGTTTTAAAGCGTCGTACTAACAGTATTGCTTCCTCCAGCTGTAAAAAAATGTTAACCATTTTTGCTGTCGTACCTTTAGGAAAACCTTTTCGTCATAGTTGCTATAAACCCAACAGCCGTGATCAGAATTTTACTTATTTCCCTGTTTTGCATAATTGGCCATACCCTTAAAGCACAAAAAGTGGATAGCATTTATTTTCACTTGTATACAGATAGCTTAAAGAAGGGAACCCATAATTATATTAATGTCGACGGTAAACTGTCAAATGGACAGTGGGTTCCAATGACTGCAAAAGACATCCAGTTCTCTTCTTCAGATTGTAAATTCTCAGGTAATGAATTGATTGTTCCAATGGATTTTGCCGCAGATAAAATAACGGTCAAAGCTGTTTTAAAAAGCAATCCTTCAATGTCGATAGAGAAGACGATCTGGGTAAAAAAGAAGCCCGATGGCGAGCTACCAACCCAGGAAGAAGTCCTGAAAGAATTCAGAAAAAAGCCGGTGCGGAAGAGAAGAAATTAGTGCTGGAAATAAGGACTTCTTTGTTGATAAAAATAATAACTCCTGGAGTATAGTTTGGCTTAAAGCAACCCCTGTTACACCCTTCTTTGAGGTTCTTTTTTGGTCTTTCATTTATTCTTTGCTATCGGAAAGAGAAAAGAATCTGGATAAAAAGAAGCCCGATGAAGAGCTACCAACCCTGGAATAAGTCCCAGAAAATCCAAAATAATGGTGCAGAAGAAAAAAAATATGTCTTAGAAACAGGACTCCCAAATTAATAATTCCTGAAATTTATGATACTTAAATGTCAGCCTGACTACGCCCATTTTTGAGGCGCTCTTTTGGACTTTAAGTAATCCTTTGGTAGCCGAAGGAGAAAACAATCTGGTAAAAAAATCCCGATGGCGAGTATACTAAGCCTGGAAAAGTCCTGAAAAAATTCAGAAAAACTGGTGCGGATACACAACTCCCATTCATAATTCCTGGAATTTATACTACTTAAGGTCGGCCTCTAGCTGCACTCTTTCATGGTGATTCTTTGAACCTTAAATGTTCAAAACAAGAACAATATAGCCTGAGCTTTACCTCCCCAGCAATAAAAAAAGGGCCGGTTTCTGTTGAAACCGGCCCTTCGTATATAAGAGTTTAGTTATACTGTTTTCTTAGCATCTTCCAGGAACTTTGCCAATCCTATATCAGTCAAAGGATGTTTCAAAAGTCCTAAGATGGATTCCAAAGGACTGGTACATACATCAGCTCCTGCTTCAGCACATTTTACAATATGTAATGCACTACGGATAGAAGCAGCTAATATCTCTGTTTTAAATCCCTGTACAGCATATATCTGGGCTATCTGGGCTATCAGCTCTACACCATCCCAGCTACTATCATCTATGCGACCGATAAACGGAGATACATAAGCAGCACCGGCTTTTGCAGCCAGGATAGCCTGTCCTGCAGAAAACACCAGTGTGCAGTTGGTACGGATACCATTATCAGTAAACCATTTGATAGCCTTTACGCCGTCTTTGATCATCGGCACTTTTACCACGATATTTGGGTGAATAGCAGCCAGTTTCTTTCCTTCTTCCACAATACCCGAAAAATCAGTAGAAATAACTTCCGCACTGATATCACCGCCATCCACCATTTCGCAGATGGTTTTGTAATGGTTAATGATAGCTTCCTGCCCTTTTATGCCTTCCTTAGCCATCAGAGAAGGATTAGTGGTAACACCATC
>CAMLEX010000259.1 GCA_946479055.1 uncultured Bacteroidota bacterium
AGGTGACGTGCAATGGATGACTGCTGCATCAGGCCTGTTGCATAAAGAATATCATGAGCAGGAATTCAGCCGGCAAGGCGGTTTATTTCAAATGGTACAATTATGGGTAAACCTCCCGGCAAAATATAAAATGAGCCCTCCAAAATACCAGGAGATCACGAACAGTATGATGGGCAGGTATGAGCTGGGTGATAATAAAGGCTTTGTTGAAGTAATTGCCGGTAAATTTCATCCGGAAGGATCGGCGCAAGTTGTAATAGGTCCTGCTTCAACTTTTACATCGATGCATGTTTACAATGCACGGCTAAAAAAAGATGCAAATCTTGAACTGAGTTTTCCGGCGAATTACAATACAGGTTTACTGGTTGTGGAAGGAAGTGCGACGATCAATGATACCGCTGTACCCACTGATCATTTTGTACTTTTCAGGAATGATGGCGAAAAAATTGATATCACAGTTGGTGAAGATGCGGTATTATTGGTACTCTCCGGTGAACCGATCAATGAACCTATCGCACAGTATGGTCCTTTCCTGATGAATAAGTGGGAAGAACTTGAACAGGCTATTGCAGATGTAAGTGCTGGTAAGTTTGGGGTGCTGGAAGAATAAGTAGTGAGTGGTCAATGGTGAATGTGAGCAACATCCATTTCACTATTGACCACTTATATTATTATACATACCAAGATATTATTCACTTTCTCATTATTCACAATTCCCTAATCACTTCTCAATTCTTACTGGCGTTTTTACTTTGCATATAGTAGGCAAGGTTTTTTCTTGCATTTTTTTGGATGCCTCTTTTCATAAACCCAGTCCAGCCAAACAAAACACCTTTCCAACCCAATGCTTGTGCAGCCCAGGTACTCAGCCGGAAACCATCGCTATGTTCAATGATCTTTCCATCTTTAAGCTTCATAAACGCTTTGACATTATTTACTACCTTATTACCTGTTTTGGAAAAAGTATATGAAGCTACCCAACTGCAGGTAGCATATTCCTCATCAATCAATTCAATATCAGAAAAACTCAGCGAAAAATCCCTGGCATTTTTGCAAAGCATTTCCCACATCGCTCTTACCTCCTCCCCTTTTAATAAAAGAAAAACAGGATCACTGAAAATTATATCATCACTATAGCATTGTTGCATGGCTTTATAATCCAACTGTTGAAAAGCAATATAAAACCGTTCTATTGTTTGCTTATTATTATTCATAAAAAAAATCAGGCAGAAAATTGCTCAATGTCTAAATATAGAACTTCCCCAATTATTTAAAAGATAAACCTTGAAATTTATCATTGCCATTCAAAAGGATTAGTATTTCTCCTATACTATAAATTAAAACTGAGCAAACGTTTGTCATAAAATTATTGATCAGAACATTACACAAAGCCTTAAATTGGCACTCCTAAATAAAAGATTTAATATGAGGCTAACACTTGTTTTGATTAGTATGACTGTTTTTTCTGTCTGTATGCAGGCGCAGGAATTAAATATCATTCCACAACCCGTTTCGGTAAAGCATCCAAGGATCGCTGCTAAATTCAATATCAGTCCGGCTACACAAATTGTGATGGAAGGAAGCAATCTGCAACATGCTGCCAATTTCTTTAACGATTACCTGCAACAGTTTTACCTGTTCAAATTAAAAGTGGTTAAAAAAGCAACCGGCAACAATGTCATCCGGTTAAATTTTGAACGCCTCGACAAACCGGTTCCCGGCGCTTATCAAATGACTGTAGATAACAAAGGTGTATACATTGCCGGAGATAACGAGACGGGTGTGTTTTATGGCATTCAAACATTGATTCAATTATTACCCGTGCCTGACGCAAGATTAAAAATGCGCCCCAATAAATTAGCGATCCCGTATGTATCTATTGAAGATGCACCAAAGTTTGCGTATCGCGGATTGCATTTGGATGTAGGCCGTCATTTTTTCCCGGTTTCTTTTATCAAAAGATATCTTGACTATATCGCCTATTATAAATTGAATACTTTTCATTGGCATCTGACTGAAGACCAGGGATGGCGGATAGAAATAAAAAAATATCCAAAACTCACTTCAGTTGGTGGCTGGAGGAATGGAACGATCATTGGCCGTTATCCAGGCACCGGTAGCGATAACACAAGATATGGTGGTTTTTATACTCAGCAGGAGATCAAAGACATTGTGAAATATGCAAAAGCAAAATTTATTGATGTAATTCCTGAAATTGAAATGCCAGGCCATGGCAGCGCAGCTATTGCCGCTTATTCCTGGTTGAGTTGTTTTCCTGAAAAGCCAACAGCGATACCTGCGAATATGATCTCTAAAAAAAGTGTGGAAGAACAATCAAAGGGAAAAATAAAATTAGTACAGGAAACATGGGGTGTATTTGATGATGTGTTTTGTGCAGGCAATGATTCTACATTTCTTTTTTTACAAAATGTGATTGATGAAGTGATCACTTTGTTCCCTTCCAAATACTTTCATGTGGGTGGAGATGAATGCCCGAAAACACATTGGAAAATATGTCCCCGCTGCCAGCAAAGGATGAAAGAGCATAATCTGAAAGACGAACATGAATTGCAGAGTTATTTTATACAACGCATAGAAAAATACCTGAACAGTAAAGGAAAAACATTGATAGGCTGGGATGAAATATTAGAAGGCGGCTTAGCCCCAAAAGCTGTAGTGATGAGTTGGCGAGGTGAAGAAGGTGGTATTGCTGCTGCAAAACAAAAACATGAAGTTATCATGACACCTGGCAATCCTGTTTATTTTGATCATACACAAAGCCTGAATGAAGATTCAGTAACTATTGGCGGTTATAACCCTATAGATAAAGTATATGCTTATGAGCCGATACCAAAAGAACTAAATGCAGAAGAAGGCAAATATGTATTGGGAGCACAGGCCAACGTATGGACTGAATACATGAAGAATAAAAGAAAAGTGGAATACATGGTGCTTCCACGGCTGGCTGCATTGAGTGAAGTACTATGGGGCAAGAAAGAGAACAGCAGCTGGGAAGATTTTGAAAAAAGATTACAGCCGCAATTTAAAAGATATGATTTGTGGAATGCAAATTATAGTAAGGCGTATTTTGATTTAAAAGCTACCGTATTGCCAACTGAAGATTACGATGGCGTTTTATGGAAATTAGAAAGCAAAAATGATAAATACAAGATTGGCTACGCAAACGTTGCCAATGATAGCCAGCTTGATACTTATACAAAACCTATTAAGATTAACAAGATAGGTCTTGGCTATATTGCGATTCTGCAAAATGAAAAAAAAGAAACCTTAAGCTATATTAAACAGCAATTTTTTATAAATAAAGCAACCGGCAAAAAAATAACGCTTACTAATGAGCCTTCTAAAAACTATCCCGGTGATGGCGCATTTACATTAGTGAATGGAGTACAAAATGAAAAAGGCCTGGGTCGCAGCCGTGAAATTCTTGGCTGGAGCGGCGATGACCTGGAAGCCATTATTGATTTGGGAAAAAATGAAACGATCAGCAACGCAGTTATTCATAGTCTAACCTCCGGCGGAAGTTGGGTATATCCTCCTGCCTATGCTGAGATATTTGTTTCCGCCGATGGACAAACATTTACATCAATCAGTAAAAGAGAAAAATTTGAAAAGACTACCGGATCAAACGGAGTTATTAAGCTATCCTTTACTCCTGTTTCGACACGTTATATAAAAGTGCTTGTAAAAAACCAGGGAACGATTCCGGCTGATAAACCCGGAGCCGGGAATAAACCCTGGTTAATGGTAGATGAAATAGAAGTGAATTGATGAAAGTATAGAATCATCGTTCCCGTACAGATAATAAAGATGCCACGGATCAGTTCGTGGCATCTTTATTATTTTGCAGAAAGCCCGTTCAGCAATGATGAATTAATCAATGGCGTTATACCAGCCTTTTTAATTTTTTCAACAATTTTTTCTCCCACTGCTTTTCCCTGTTGCTGACCATTAACAATAGCATCCCGGTAATGAATGCCGCCAAATAAGCGTGATATCGCGGCTTCATCGGCTGCTTGTCTGAACGATTGAAATGTTCTTGCAGGAATCTCAAACATATCTTCAGTATTATCGGTATAAGAAAACTTATCTCCCAGCATATAGCTAAGTACTTCAGCGGAAGCAGTAGAGATAACGCTATGTCCGCTGGTATATTCGGGAAATGGAGGTGTTTGCAAAATGGGCAGCCAGTTGATGTCAATATATTTATTAATGTATGTTTCAGGTCTTATACGATTGCTCCGGTATTTTTCATCCCAGCAACTAATAAAAGCATCCATGATAGTTGCGGATAAGATAGTATGCAGTAACACTGAATGGTCAAAATCAAGTGCTGCTTTTTTTGCAACGATACTGGCAATATTCATCCAATGCCCTCCCGGACTTATTTTTTTAAACCCAAGTGACATATGGCCGGAAGTACCTACTACAAAAGGATTGCAATCCCAAAATGATGCAATCTGCAATTGATCCGGTGTCGGTTTTTTGGAGATATCATATACCTCCTTTGCCATTTTATAGAAAATACTGCTGCTGTCTTTGCTGAAGGCAATGGGAGGTGTAGGAGGAAATTGGTTGCAGGAATCAATCAATATGGGTCGAATGGTTTTCCAGTTAGGTTCAACCGCTTCCATATAAGCTGGTGGCGTAGGATACCAATATCCTTCTCCTTTTAAAGGAGTGTAACGAAGTTTAGCGCTGAGCTTACCATAGCCATCTGCTTTGGCATAGGTTACTATTTCACCGGCAACAAGATTTGCGACAGCGATTGATTCATCAACGATAGATTTGGGAATTTTACTTTTCCTCAGTTTTTGAAGAAATTCATCTTCCTGCTTCTGTAACATAAAACCCGAAGGCAACATTCGCTTACCTGTTTCAAGAATACAATATACCGCTGCTATTCGATAATCATATTGGGTTTTAACTGAATTTAATTCAACACCTGTATAGTTTTTCAAAAAGATTGAAAGAGCCGGAATGGATTTATTGTTTTGCGCTGCAATCTCATAAGCTCCCAGCATGGCATAAGTATAAAAGCGACTGGCGGCAGCCGGGTTTACCACATCATGCATCATCACCATTGATATTGAAAATACTGCAGGCTGCAAGTCAAGGTAACCGGGCATTGACTTTTTATTCTGGCCATTTACCGTATTGCAAAAGAATAATATAATGACTCCTACTCTTTTCATATCAGTTCTCTTTATAAAAAATTAATTCCCCATCTGCCACAGCCACTGCAATATATTTTTGTCCATTAATGGTTATCTTCTCTGTTGACTTAACATCGCCTGTAACACAAATACCTGAAGCCAGCTGGTTAACATATTTAAAATTGCCTTTTCCATCGCCGGTCAGCAGGCATCCGTAGTTAGCATCAATGCTACCCAGCTTTAGCCGGTTGTCGGTGTGATTACCAAACAACAGCAGATCTGCCTTTCCATCATGATTAAAATCACCCGTCAGTATTTTTGAAACGACGGAGAACTGTGCCTGTACAGGCAACTCCGTTTTTAAAAACTTGTTATTTTTATTGAGAAAACAAACAGTACGATTTTCAACAACCGAAAGTTTTGCCGATTTGGCTAATTCCTCGTTACTGAATATGTCCTGCATTGCAGCCCCAGCATAATTTTTATACGAAGTAAACTTTTTCCGCATGGGATAGATCTGTTCATTCAGTTCGTCCCGACTTACAAACGGATAACTCTTGCCCTGCACATAAAAATTCAAAAATGGATCAATGGAGCCATTGCCGTCAAAGTCTGCATAAAACAATTCAGCTGGTTCCTTCTCTGAAATATTTAACGGTGAATTCATTCCCAGGTTACCTGCAATAATATCTTCCTTACCATCCGCATCAATATCTGCCAGGTTCAGAGCAAACCAAAAGCCATTCTCTGGGTTATCAAAGTATTCATTGGTCTTATCCAAAAATCCGGTAGTGCTATTAATAAATACCATTAACGGCATGAATTCTCCGCAAAGTAGCAGATCTTTTCTTCCATCATTGTTAATATCAGACCACTGCGCATCTGTAACCATTCCTGTTTCTGAAAAAGGCATTGTTGCGATGGTAAGCTTTCCCATTCCGTTATTGACCAATAAGTAACTCCTGGGTGTTGTTGGATATCTTCCGGGAACGACTCTTCCACCAACAAACAGATCCATATCGCCATCACTATCGAAATCACAAGGGCGTACACAAGATTTACTACTGGCACTAACATCAGGCAATAACTCTTTTGATAATTTCAGCTTACCTTTTCCGTCATTCAGGTATAGTTCATCCTGCAAGGCTGGTGTATTCTGCTCCCAATAAGCATAGCCGCCTTTCGCAACATACAGATCATCAAAGCCATCACCATCGGCATCAAAAAAAACAGCCGCTGCAACTGTGGCTGAATTTTCGTCTGCAATATGAATGTCCTCTACCCTGCTAAATTTACCAGCTGCATTTTGAGTATACACTCTGCCAAAATTGTTCCTGTCTCCGCTGATGAACAAATCTTCCAATCCGTCTTTATTAATATCACCCTTAGCAATGACAGGCCCTGTCTTAGAATACATAAACAGCATGAGCAATTGCCTTTTAAAATCGTTCTGCTTTAATGCTTCATTTTTATGATCAATGACTCCAGTAGTTTTTGTGAAAAGAGTTTGTTCTGTTTTCGGCAAAGAAATATTGATCGGCTTCTCCGCATTTTTTTGAGCAACAAGCAATCGCTGATTGGCTTCAACATTTACCAGCAATTGGGAAGTATTATCCGGCCAGGTGATTCGGAGAGAATCAATTTTTTTATGATCACCTAAACCAAAGTGTAAAACAGAGGATACACAGGATAAATAGCCCCTGTTAGGATTAGCTTCCTGGTATTGCATTGAGCCATTATTATACAAATACAATTTTGTTCCAATTGCATTGACGTTTGTGCTTTTACCCTTCAGCTTTACGGAGAGATAAGTACTATTATTGGTTTCTCTCCCCTGATTTTT
>CAMLEX010000260.1 GCA_946479055.1 uncultured Bacteroidota bacterium
TTTTTGTTAGTAAATATCAACAAGATTGCCAGTGATTGAGAAGGGTGACATGGAAATAGGTTTTAAAGAAATAAAGATAAAGCAACTTGAAGGAAGAGTTGTTAAGGCTGTTCCTGACACTGCAGGAATTTACTCGCAACCTGCTCAATAGCGGACAGAACCCTGAACGGAGCGCCGCAACAAAAGCCCGAGAGTAGCAATACAGCCCGGCTAATAATATACTAGTTGGCGAAGGATTTGGGGAGAAATAAAAATATCCAGAGAAGCTATGTGATAAAGTAAACGTCGATGTTCTATCGACTGTTGACTATGGACTGTTCCTCACACTGTCGAAAGCGTTATCTTTCTTGTTCTTTCTTTCATCAACGCAATTACTTCTTCTCTACTGCTGAACATATTGTTGATGTTGACAATATTGTCAGCCAGTTTATCATAGCGTTTTGTCATCAGCCATACAAATATGTGCAGGTAATGAATGCCATCAAAGACTAATATTTTTTGTTCTGCAAATTTGTCTTTGTTCTTCATGAACTCAACGGGTATTTCTGTATAATGTAATGCAGGACGAAGATGATGTACAGCATGATAGCCATCATTCCAGCAAATCTGATTGTATTTAGTATTGATACAGTTGATGGTATTTTCTTCCGGATCATTGGGATCTACAAATGCATGTTGTGCCCAGTTACCCAGCATCATTACCACACGGGCAAATACAAAGGGAATGATGAATATCCACAGGGTGGCCTGAAGATTGACAAAACACATACCAACGCAAAAAAGATAAAAAGATATTTCACCATAGCTCAGGCGCATGTAAAACTTCTTTCTTTTTTTGTTGAACAGGTACATGAATGTATCACGAAAACCAAGAAAAAGAAAGCGGGCAACATAACCCAGGAATCCACGAAGACTGTCACGACGGTAAGCCAGGGTACTGCTGGCATCATCAGGCATATTATTCTCTACATGGTGCATGGCCAGGTGATGTACAAAATAGGTTTCAGGAGTGTGGCCAAAAAAAGGACAAACGCCCCAGATGATCCAGTTGTAAATCCAGGTATACCCTTTCTTAAATAATTTCCGGTGACTGATACAATGCAGCATCAAACCAAACCGGCCCTTGAAATACATTTGAGATACATAGAAATAAGGCAGATAAGCCAGCCACCAATACCAGCCTTCCAGCAAAGGAGTATAAAGAACGATGGCCACCGGTATCACTAATATATGAATGGCTGTCAGCAAATGAATAAAAGGAAGGTCACGGGGATCATTGATGTAACGAAGCCAGAATTTTTCGTACCCGCTATATTTTTCTTTAGGAATATATACGGGGTCTGTGATAGTGGTCAGGACCTTCATGAATATTTTTTACGGTGGATTTAAATGGTTCGCCTTGTTTGGGCAGGACATTTTAAGAGCCAGGTGATTTGTAAAACTACGCCTTTCCTGCCACTTTGGCCGCTTTATTAAATGACTATACAAGTATAAACGTCCTGATCAGAAATATGTTACCCCTCGTTATAAGTTTTTAACGGTTTACATAAATGAGCAAAAACAAATGAGCCCGTCAATCTTAAAAAAGATAACCGGGCTCATTTTGCTATAAGTGTGAGAAAACTATTTAAAGATTCCTATTATTTCTTTTCAACCTTTCTTACAGTGGTCGTGGCGCCTCCATCTAATGTCAGATTTACCGGTGCATTGGTTTTCCATGCTCCGCGGGTAAAGTCGGGTATATCTACTGTTCTTGATTTTTTGGACACAGATCTTTCACTTAATGGTATGATAGAACTCCATGCAGCAGCATCATATACATCCTGGTCAAGTGGCAAGCCATTGCGCAGGCAGTCTATCAATCTCCAGTCCATAATAAAATCCATACCTCCATGACCACCTACTTCTTTGGCTATTTCACCAATATGCTTAACGATCGGCGGTGTATATTTTTTATACAGTTCTTCTAATTCTTCTTTTTTGATCCAGCTATGGCCAAAGGCAATTCTTTCCGGTCCGGGATATTTTTGTGCTACAGCTTTTGTTCCGCTCAACAAATGAAGTCTTGAATACGGCCGTGGTGTAGAAACATCATGTTGCAGCATAATATTTTTGCCTTTATTAGTGCGGATGATCGTGGTGTTCATATTGCCGCGATAAGGTTTGTCGACAAATTCATTAAAGAAAGGATCCTTTGCAGCCATTTCTTTGGCCATATTGTTTAAGGTAAAATCATCGGTGCTCATACTTACCAGGTGATCCATTTTATCACCACGATTAATATTCATGCATTGAGCAATCGGGCCGAGACCATGCGTAGGATACAGGTTACCATTATGCTGGTAGTTTTGTTTCAGTCGCCACATGTCGGCATAAGCATTCTTATTAAAAAGCCAGTCTTTGCTCAGGTCATGAATATAGGCACCTTCACCCTGTACCAATTCTCCAAACAATCCGTTGCGGGCCATATTCAACGTCAGCAGTTCAAAGAAATCATAGCAGCAATTTTCAAGCATCATGCAATGCTTTTTTGTTTTCTCTGATGTTTCCACCAGTTCCCAGCATTGATCAATAGTTAAGCCCGCATTTACTTCCGTAGCCGCATGCCTACCGTTTTTCATCGCTAGAAGATTGATCGGTGTATGCAGGTGCCAGGGAGTTACGTTATAAACAAGATCAATATCATTGCTTTCACATAATGCTTTCCAGCCCTCTTCGCCACTGTATTCCTTCGCTTTTGAACGTCCCCCTTTTTCTAATGTTTTTTGTGCTTTTGTTACACGGTCGGGATATTTATCACAAAGTGCTACAATCTCTACTCCATTTATATAAGCTAAACGTTCTACCGCTCCACTGCCACGTTGTCCCAATCCCACAATACCAATCCGAACAGTTGGGATCTTTGGCGCAGCATAACCGCACATATTAAAACGTTGTTTGCCCGATTCAAATTGGGAGGAACGTTCTACTTCTTCATCCGTTGTTGCTAAGCTGCCGGCGAAAGATGGAAGCCCTGTTGCAAGGATACCACCACCAAGGGTGATACTTCGTAAAAATTTTCTGCGGTCTGTACTCATGACAAACAATTTTTTTAGTTGCCGCAAGTTCATGAAATAAATAATAGTAAATCAGTAGAAACGAAATTGGCGCAAACGGTTGAACAGCACTTTACGTTCTTTTGCAGCGTAAGGGTATAGAAAAATTGTTGGGAAAATAAGAATTTAACTTTCTTGCTTAACAAATAAAGCTATTTCCATGAGCATTGGTTCTGGAAATTATTCCTCCAACAATCCCGGCCTTCTCTCTTTTGTTCGTTGCAATGACTGTTCATGCCGCCACTCATCCACCTTTTTCGGATCGCCGCTTAATAATACATCCGGAACTTTCCAGCCACGAAAATCGGCAGGTCTTGTATATACCGGCGGCGCTAATAAATTATCCTGGAAAGAATCAAAAAGGGCAGAGGTCTCATCATTTAATACGCCAGGTAATAAACGACCAATAGCATCTACTAAAACGGCTGCCGCTAATTCACCACCACTTAATACATAATCACCAATTGAAATTTCTTTGGTTACAAAATGTTCCCTTATCCTTTCATCAATCCCTTTGTAATGCCCGCAGATCATAATAAGATTTTCTTTGAGCGAAAGGGAATTGGCTGTTTTCTGATTCAGCGTTTCTCCATCGGGAGTCAAAAAAATTATTTCATCATATTTTCTTTCTGCCGATAATTCTTCAATAGCATTGGTCAGCGGCTCACACATCATGACCATACCGGCGCCACCACCAAACTGGTAATCATCAATCTGTCCCTGTTTATTGATAGCCCATTTGCGTAAGTTATGGGTATGCACTTCCAGCAAACCCTTAGCCTGCGCCCTTTTCATAATGCTATGCTCAAAAGGGCTTTTTAATAATTCCGGTAATACAGTGATGATATCTATTCGCATGAAGCCCCCATCCCCTAAAGGGGGGTATGAGGGGACTCAAAGATAATTGAAGAATGATGTATTGAAAGGAGTTGGTATCACTAATTGCAGGTTATATCTACTTGTTTAGTGGATAAGTTGGCAGAAGGATCTTCTGCAATTACTTTTATTTTATAACTCTTACCGGCTTGTGCCGTAAAAGTTTGATCAAAAGCATAATTTTTAGTAGCAGGATGGATATGTGCATGCACTACTTGTGCACCGGCGCCATCATACACTTCTACATGAACCTGGTTGATATAAGCATTGTCGGCAATAGTTCCCGTAACATGAACTTCACCCGAAGGCAATACCTGGTTATTTGTTGGAGAGGTAATCGTGATGGAGGGTGAATCCGTATCTTTCACTTCGTCTTTGCCACAACTCAAAAAGAAAACACTCAACACGGAAATAAGTAGAGAATATTTCATAGTTAACAACATAAGATTTATAGCTCTAAAAGTAAAAATAAAGGAGCAGACTCCAAAGTCGTTATTAATCATCTAAAAAATCATCAAGGTCCCTTCTTTCCTTTTTTGTTGGTCTTCCTATCTTACTTTGTCGTTTGCCAGTATGAAAACTGGCTGCCTGGAATTTTATTCTTTCCAGTTCTTCCTCTGGTGTAATATCGATATAGTTTTTTATGGCCTCAGGATGGGCTACTCTTTTTTCCAACAACCCCGTTACTTTTATCCGCCAGCGTTTAGCTTCTGTTTTTACTTCATATTCATCACCGATGTTTACATGCCTGGATGCTTTAGCATGTAGCCCGTTAAATTTTACCTTGCCGGTATCACAAGCTGCTGCAGCCATCGTTCTTGTTTTAAAAAGACGGATAGCCCACAGGTATTTGTCTAATCTTATTTTTTCTTTTTCACTCATATTTTCAAAATTAAAAAACCTCACCCAAATTGAGTGAGGTTGAATACTATCGGAATCTAAAGTCTCCCTTTAGGGAGATTTAGAGGTTTTGATTTAGTCAGCCGAAAAATATTTATGGAAATAAGGTATCGTCTCAATTCCTTTATAATAGTTTTCAATATTGTATTTTTCATTTGGGCTATGAAGATTATCATTGTCCAAACCAAAGCCCATAAAAACAATTTTAATTCCTAATTCTTTTTCCAGGATAGAACAGATCGGAATACTGCCACCGCCACGAACAGGAATAGGAGTTTTTCCAAATGTTGTTTCCACAGCTTTTGATGCGGCTTTGTATCCTTTGCTATCAATCGGGGTCATATAAGGCTCACCACCATGATGCAGTTCGGCTTTTACTTCAACAGATTTTGGGGCAATGGATTTAAAGTAATTCAATAATTTTTCCGTGATCTTATCCGAAGATTGGTTAGGAACAAGCCTAGCGGAAATTTTTGCATAAGCTTTGGAAGGCAATACCGTTTTTGCACCTTCGCCGGTATAACCACCCCAGATACCATTTATTTCCAGTGTGGGGCGAATGCCGGTTTTTTCATAGGTTGTATATCCTTTTTCTCCCCACAATTCTTTTACGCCCAATTCATCCATATATTCTTTTTCATCGTAAGGAGCTTTGTTGATCAGTGCTCGTTCTTCAGCACTAGCTACTACCACATCATCATAAAATCCAGGAATTGTGATATGATTGTTTTCATCATGACAACTGGCAATCATTTTTGCTAAAATAGTAATGGGGTTAGCAACAGCTCCGCCATAAGTTCCGCTATGCAGGTCACGGTTGGGGCCTGTTACTTCTACTTGTATATAACTTAATCCACGAACACCAGTATCTAAGGAAGGATTTTCCATACTCAGCATAGAACTATCGCTGATCAATATTACATCTGCTTTAAGCAGCTCTTTATTTGCACCTACAAATTTTCCAAGATTTGGTGAGCCCACTTCTTCTTCACCTTCTATCAAAAATTTAATATTGGTGGTCATCGTATTTGTTTTAACCAACGTTTCCAATGCTTTTACATGCATATAGAATTGTCCTTTATCATCAGCGGAGCCGCGGGCAAATATTTTTCCATCAACAATCGTTGGTTGAAAAGGAGGGTTAGTCCAGAGTTCTAACGGTTCGGCAGGTTGTACGTCGTAGTGTCCATATACCAGCACAGTCGGTTTGGAAGGATCAATAATTTTTTCTCCAAACACAACCGGGTGGCCGTCTGTTGACATTACTTCGGCTTTATCACATCCGGCTTCCAGTAAACTTTTTTTTACTGCATCAGCGCATTTCTGCATATCAGCTTTATGTTCGCTTTTAGCACTTACAGAAGGAATGCGTAGCAAGTCCATCATTTCATTCAAAAAACGATCTTTATTTTTCTCCTGGTAATCTTTCCAAGCTTGCATGTAAAAATGTTTAAGAAATTAAAAGTTTCAGATCAACGAAGATAAGGAGGATGGGCTTATTCAGATTTTTCCTGTTTATTCTTAACAGTTACTGCTTTCAGGATGGATTTACCACCGAAACGATCTTTTATATTGTCGACAGCTTTATAGAGGTTAAGCTTTTCTTCGTTATTATTAAACAGGTTCATTTGCATCGTAAATGGAATAAGCTGGCCGAAGCGGATGCCCAGTAGTCGTACTGGTTGTCCTTTTCGGTAGAGTTTAGTAAACAGATCTTTGACTTTGGCAATCAGCTGATCATCGAGTGAAGTGTAGTCAATAGTTTCCTGCCGGGATACAGTTTCAAAATCAGGATAACGGATCTTCACTGTTACACAGCCGGTTAATTTTTCATCAGTGCGAAGGTCATAGGCGTTTTGTTCAGTAAGCCTTACCAATTCACGATGAAGAAGATCAACGTCGGAAATGT
Organism: uncultured Bacteroidota bacterium; assembly: GCA_946479055.1. Next base: position 6,781 of record CAMLEX010000260.1, read on the forward strand.
TTTCATGAAAAGTATTTTCACGGCTCATGCTTTTTTGTTCCCAGTCAGTTTCAATATCAGCAGAACCAATGCCCTGGGCTTTTTGCCAGAGAGATTGTCCCCAACTGCCAACATATTTTTCTAAAATCTCAACCGGTGTGCGGGCAATATCCTCAATGGTGTAGATCCCAAAATTTTTTAACTGCTGCTCTGTTTGTTTACCAACCCCATTAATCT
>CAMLEX010000261.1 GCA_946479055.1 uncultured Bacteroidota bacterium
AAAACATTTGACCTGGCAGGATACGATGCTATTTTATCCGTATCGCCCTATTATAGCAAACCCAACCAGGAAGGCCTGTTTCAATATTATAAAACTTTAAGCGATAATGCTCCGCTTCCCATAATGATGTATAATGTACCGGGTCGTACCGGGCAAAACATTACGGCTGAAACACAACTACGCATTGCCCGTGAATGTAAAAATGTATTTGCGACCAAAGAAGCCAGCGGCAATTTTGATCAGATCATGCAGATCATTAAATATAAACCCGCAGAGTTTATGGTCATCAGCGGGGATGATGGAATCACTCTTCCTATGATCGCATTGGGAGCAGAAGGTGTTACTTCTGTTGTAGCTAATGCGTATCCTAGAGGGTTTTCTGATATGGTTCGTCTTTGCCTCGATCGAAAGTTTGCAGAAGCAAGAGAGCTGCATTATCGTTATACCGATATTATCAATTCTATGTTCGCCGAAGGCAGCCCCAGTGGCGTTAAAGCTTATCTTTCTGAAATGGGTCTTTGCCAGAATACGTTCCGCCAGCCTGTATGGCCGGTAAGTACGGTGCATCATGCAAAGATTAAGGAATTGATGAAAGGAGTAGAGTAAATGTTGAGAGCCATAAAGAATGGTTGAAGTATTCTATTAAGAAGCTCACTATAATCCTGCTGCTTTTTTCAAAATACTTTTATCAGCCTTATTCTTAGTGTGCTGATAATCATTAACAGGTATAAACTCATGTTATTTTTAATGAGTACGCATGCAGCTTTGCATGTTTTCATTTTGTCATCAATTGTACAAAATACTAAGCGTACAATCAGGATTTGCAGATCATTCCCCTTTATGAAATAAAAGGGTTGGAATGATACTTATACTTGCTGCTGATTACTATTGGTGTTATTTCTAAAATAGCAATAGGGAAAAGAGAGCAGCCTTATATGCCTGTTAGTACTGGCGGAAAAAGTATCAATGCAGGCGGCATATATTATTGCGGTTGATAGATTATCTTAGTCATGGCTTTCTTGTTATAAATTGTATTTATAATTGAAACTGAAATAGGATATAACGCTCGCTGGAGAGAATTATTAACAGTTACTTTTCGCTTTTTTTATCTAACTGCCGATTGCTTATCGTATGCATAACGATGAAACTTTGTGGAAAGGATTAATGAAAGGAGACAAGGAAATGTTCCTTGCTTTATACAGAAAGTACTACCATAGTCTTTTGTTTATTGGGCTAAAAGAGATAAAAGATGCCGGCCTTGTTAAAGATGCAATTCAACAACAGTTTTTGTATTTATGGGAGAAAAGAGAAACTATACAGGAAGCAAAAAATGTTAGATCTTATCTTATAACTTCTTTTTTACGAAAGCTTACTTCCGATTGGAAAAAACTAGAAAAAACAGGGAACTTACAAGTTGCCTGGAGCCATCATTCAGGGGAACCACTGCCTACACCGGAAGAGTGTTTGATTGCCAAAGATGACCACAAACAATGGTATAAGATCTTAACCTACCATATTAATGCTCTTCCTGCCCGCCAAAAAGAACTGATTGTTCTTAAATTTTATGAGGGGTTTACTTATGAGGAAATCGTACAAAAAACAGGCTTAACACATCGTTCTGTCTACAATAAAATATATGAGGCGTTAAAGAAACTGAAGCTGGAACTGGAAAAAGAACATGCTTCCTATGGTACGGCTCTTTCTGTAATGCTGCCTCTTCTTCTGGCCTCTTCCTCCATTATTTCCATCCACCAATAATTTCTTTTTTACATCTTTTGAAATACCATTCTGCATCCAGGTTTACAGGGATAATTTTTTTTCCTTAAAACAGGTAAAAATTCAAATCTGGACTCTCTGCTTTAATAAAGCAATAAAATGGAGCTTAGAAAAATGGGCATCGAGGACTTATTGTCAGATGAATCTTTTATTAATTATTGTAAAAAAAGTTCAGCTATAGATATAGCCAGGTGGGAGTCCTGCAAAGAGGAAAGCTCTGATCACAAAACGATGATAGAAACTGCCAGGGCCGGCTTTATTGAAATGTTTAATGCTATGGCAATAGCAGACAGGGAAGAACAGGAAACCCGTTTAAGAGACAGGCTTAACATTGTTGAACAAGCTCCCATAGTTCAAATGCAGGGATATGAAGACAAAAAAGCAAAGAAACCTTTTTCAGTACTGCTAAAGCTTACAGCAGCGGTTGTAGCATTGTTTTTTGCAGGATATTTCATAATTAACAATAAAAGCAATTCCAAAAAAGAAACCTTAAAATCATTTATATCAGCCTATGGAGAAAGAAAAAATTTTCAATTGCCAGATGGCTCCATAGTGACATTGAACGCGGGAAGTAAAATGACTATTAATGAGAGCTATGGCATTTCTACGAGAGATATTTGGCTGGAAGGAGAGGCCTTTTTTGATGTAAAGCATAATAAAGAACTGCCATTCATTGTACATACTCCGGCTATGAATATAAAAGCATTGGGTACCACATTTAACGTGAAAGCATACCCCGGTGAAAAAACAACGGAAACTTCGTTAGTCAATGGCATGGTAGAAATTACCCTCACGGAGGAAAAGAATCGTAAAGTGTTGCTTCATCCCAATCAGAAAATAAAATGGATAGTGCCAGGCGCTGAAACATGGGTGAGGAATGAAGAGACAACGGAAAAAATGAGCAAAAAAAAGAGTTCAATTGACAGCCCTGTACAAAATCTTACAAAAACAGATGGCGGAGATGTAAAAGAAATAGCCTGGATAGAAAATAAGCTGGTGTTCGAGGATGAAGCGTTTGCAGATATAGCCATATTGCTTGAAAGATGGTATGGAGTTAAAATAGAATTTGCAGATAGTGTTATCCGTTCTTATCGGTTTACCGGAATATTTGAAAAAGAGGAATTAAGTACTGTGCTCAGTTTTTTAAAAGAATCCAAAAGCTTTAACTATGAAATAATACCTGGTGAGACATCGATAGTTAAGTTGTATAAGTAAAAATACAGGGGTCAATGCGCTAACATTACCCCTGTTAGTCAAAATTTTGAAACAGCTGATGAATGAAAAAGCGCTGTTTCCATTTTTAATTTTAAACCAAAACAAAGGTATGAAAAATCATGCTTTCAGGTGGAGTACTCTTACGCCACTCTTAACGAAACTGCATAGAGCCATGAAGTTAACAGCTGCTTTTATGCTTGCCGCCGTTATGTCGGTTAGTGCAGGCGGGTTCTCCCAGGATACCAAGGTAACCCTCTATCTTAATGGGGTTAAGTTTGTCAAATTCTTCAAAGCGATTGAAAAAGAGACGGACTATCGCTTTACTTTTAGCAACGATATTATTCCCGCAGGCCGAACGGTGACAGTCAATGTAAACGAAGCGCCTTTATCGCAGGTGCTGAATGATGTATTTGCTTCAACCAAACTTAAATACCGGTTTGTTGATGAATCTGGTATTATTATTATCTCAGAAAAGAACGGAAATGCTATTGCCGCCAGTAGTGAGAATGAATTTAAAGTTGAACGTACCATTACCGGTAAAGTAACTAATGATAAAGGGGAGCCTCTTGTAGGGGTGACCGTGCAGGTAAAAGGCTCTTCTAAAGCTACTACTACATCCGCGGAGGGAAATTTTTCTATTACTGTGGAAGACAATGACCAAACACTCGTGTTTTCTTATATTGATATGGAAACACAGGAAGTGAGCATTGAAGGAAAAACCACCCTGCAGATACAACTCAAATCATTAGAAAGATCACTGAATGAAGTTATTGTTGTGGGTTATTCAACACAACGTAAAAAAGACATTACCGGCGCGGTAACCGTGGTTGATGTCGCCGGCCTCAAGTCGCAACCTGCCATTGATGCCGGATCTCAATTACAAGGAAGAGCTTCGGGTGTGACTGTTCTTCAAAACGGTGTGCCTGGTGGTGTTGCTACTGTTCGCATAAGAGGTTTAGGTTCTTTCAATAACAATAGTCCCCTGTTTGTAATTGATGGTGTTCAATCCGGAAATATTTCGGGTCTTAACCCTAACGATATAGAAAGCATGCAGGTATTAAAAGATGCTGCATCTGCTTCCATATATGGTGTCAGAGCTTCTAATGGTGTAATTATCGTTACAACGAAGAAAGGTAAGAAAAGAGGTGTAACTGTTGCTTACGATATGTATTATGGTTCCCAGCTTCCGGGTAACGGTTTGGAGTTGTTAAATGCACAGGAAGAAGCCGAATTATATTTCCTGGCTCGTAAAAACAGCGGCCAGCCTACTACAGGTTCAGTATATGGTAATGGTGCTACTCCTGTGTTACCTGATTATATTCACTATACAGGTTACGATCGTACTAGTGGTGTTCCAATTATGGCTGGAAATCCTGGTGTTGCTGACAGTCTGTATCAGCTCGATTATGGCCGTTTGGGTGATGCTGGCTATACTCCTTATATCATTGTGCCTACCAATAAAAATGGTACTGATTGGTATGATGTGATTACCCGCAATGCGCCTATTCAAAGCCATAACTTATCGATGAGTGGTGCTAACGACAATAGTCGTTTTATGTTAAGTTTAAACTACTTTGATCAAAAAGCGATAACCCAATACCAGTTTTACAAACGTTATACAGCCCGTTTAAATAGTGAATTTAATATTTTGAAAAATGTTCGGGTAGGTGAAAACCTGCAGGTTTTCAGCAGTGAAGGAAATACTGCGGATAATGCACCTGATAATGATAATGCAAATAACAGGGAAAATAGTATTATAGCACAAACCTACCGCCCGATGGCAATAGTACCGGTTTACACAATCAGGGAGGGTGATTTTGCTGGCAATCTTGGAGGTCCGGGAGTAGGTACATGGGGTAACTCTAAAAACCCATTGGCTCAACTATATCGGGCTAAAGATGACCGCCGTAATATTGTCAATATTTTTGGTAATGTATACGCTGAGGTGGATATAGCTCAGCATTTTACTATAAGAAGCAGCTTTGGTGGAACTATTAATACCATCAACGCATTCAGATATCCATTTATCGAATATGAGAATAATGAAAATGTAGGAAATACTACTTATAATGAAAGTTTTGTAAGAAATAATAACTGGATATGGACGAACCAGGTTTCATATAAAAACACTTTTGGCAAGCACAATATTGCAGCTTTGGCAGGAACAGAATCACAAGAAGGCGGTGGTCGCCAGATCATAGGAGCTTCCACGGGTTATTACAGTTATAACTACGTTCCATTTATTAATTTGAATAATGGTACTGTACAAAATTTAAGCGAAAGCTCAATTTTTACACCCGGTACCACTGTTTCCTATTTTGCTAATGCCAATTATGCTTTTGACGGCAAATACCTGATATCTGCTACGGTAAGAAGAGATGGATCATCTAAATTCCTGGATCCCAATAAATGGGGTACTTTCCCGGCTTTCTCTCTTGGCTGGAGAATTTCTGATGAAAGTTTCATGAAAGATATTGCCTGGGTCACTGACTTAAAACTTAGAGGCAGCTGGGGTAAGATGGGTAATGAAGCTGCACTAACCGCTTCCAATGCGTATACAACATTTGCCAGTGATCGCCAAAGTTCCTGGTATGATATTAACGGAACGCAAAATTCACCCCAGGAAGGATTCTTCTTATCATTTGTAGGTAATCCTCTCGGCAAATGGGAAACAAGTGTTACTTCTAATATAGGATTTGACGCAACTTTATTTAACGGAACTACAGACATAGTGTTTGACTGGTATCAGAAAAAAACGGAGGATTTATTATACAATCCCGACCAGCAAGGCATAGCTGGTGGTGCGGCGGCAAGCAATCCCGCATTTTTTAATATTGGGAGTATGAAAAACACCGGGGTTGATTTATTGATTACTAACAGGACAAAAGTTAGCAGAGATCTCAGTTTGAATACGACGCTTACCTTTACTACTTACAAAAATAAGATCACAGCAATTAATGGTGATCAGGAATACTTTGACTTTAATAGCCCGGCCAATGAAGAAAACCGTATTGGTGCACCTGCCACAAGAAATTTATTGGGTAGCCCTCTCAACACATTCTATGGTTATCAGGTAATAGGGCTTTTCCAAACTGCTGCAGAAGCAACTGCCTGGCAGCAGCCGGACGCCGCTCCTGGCAGGTTTAAATATGCCGATATTAACGGCGATAAGGAAATTGATGCCGACGATCGTACTATTATCGGTGATCCAAATCCTGATTTTACTTACGGCATTAATCTGGGTGCCGAGTACAAAGCCTTTGATATTTCCGCTTTTTTCTATGGTGTTGCAGGTAAAGACGCATTTAATTTTTCGAAGTGGTGGATTGATTTTACGCCCGGTACTTTCCCCGGTGGCAGAAGCAAAAGAGCGTTATATGAAAGCTGGTTGCCTGATGGCAGCAGACCTGATGCAAAAACACCAATACAGGAGGTTGCCAGCGGCACCGGCTTTAGTAGTGGTTTTGCAGTAAACTCTTATTATGTGGAAAATGCATCTTATTTCCGGTTACGAAATTTACAGATAGGTTATACATTACCTGCGTCGTTGACTAATAAAATCACACTTTCAAAAGCACGTATTTATATTCAGGGAACTAACTTATTCACTATAACAAAATATACTGGTTTGAATCCGGATATTGTAAGCACGGATGATCGTGCTTCAAGTGTTGATTTTGGTGCTTATCCAACTGTCAGACAATTTTTAATTGGCGCGAATATTACTTTTTAATTGACAGACTAACAGTAAAAAAAAAGTTATGAAAAATATTAAAATAAAACTTTTGCTGGCATTAATGGTCGCAATAGCCTTTTATGCTTGTAAAAAAGGGTTTCTTGATGTAAAGCCAAAGGGTGTACTAGACGAGACGACATTGTCGAGCGAAAAAGGGATTAATAGGATTTTATTATCAGCCTATGCTATGTTGGATGGGGCCGATCAAGGTTTGGAATTGTCTGCTCAATGGGGCTCCGGGGCTTCTCATTTTGTTTTTGGAAGCATGG
>CAMLEX010000262.1 GCA_946479055.1 uncultured Bacteroidota bacterium
ATACGCTTTATTGGTAATCGCCTCATTCGGTTTTTACAATGGCATCGCACAGCAGATATCTTTAAGAGGTAAATGGAAGGTGACGCTTGATTCGTTTGACCATAGGGAACATTATCTAAATCTTCCCGGTACACTGGATGATGCGGGTATTGGGTTCGCCAATAAAATTGAACCTGCTTTAAATATTGCAACGTTGGCACACCTGGCCAGGAAAGTGCAGTATGTGGGTAATGCACATTACACCAGGACATTCAGTGTTCCGGTAAACTGGCAATCAAAACGAATAAAATTAGTCCTGGAACGGGCATTATGGAAATCAACCATTTGGATTGATAAAAAACAGGTAAGTGACAGTGGTGAAAGTTTGGTAGCACCACATGAGTTTGATATTACTGATTATGTTGTTCCGGGCAAGCGGCAAACTATCACTATCGTTATTGACAATTCCAATATTTATCCGGGCATCAACGCCTATGCCCACCAATATCCATCACAGGAAAGTAGTCCGATGGCGCATGCATACACCAATCACACGCAAATAAAATGGAACGGAATATTGGGCGACATAGTATTGTCGGCAAAACCAAAGCTTTTAGTTGATAACGTCAACGTCTTTCCGGATTTACAAAACAAAAAACTGGAAATTCATTACCGGTTGAATGATGTAAAAAGTAAGTATGTCAAACTCCAATCCTTTGTTGTTGACCCGCAAACTGGTAAGAAATGGTCTTCTGCTTTTTCTCAAAACGATATCACCCAAAAGGAAATTACCGGTGACATTTCATTTGGAGACAAACTGACATATTGGAGTGAGTTTTCTCCAAAGCTTTATCATTTGGTAACAACGCTGCAATCAGAATACGGCACAGATACAGTTATAACAAAATTTGGTATCAGGGAATTTAAAACAAAAGATGGCGATTTGTATTTGAATGATAATAGAATTTTTATCAGGGGTAATCTTGAATGTGTCATTTTTCCGCTGAAAGGATATCCACCTATGCAGGTGAAAGAATGGCGGACTCTTTTTAAAAAAGCCATAGAGTATGGGTTGAATTCGTTCCGGTTCCATAGCTGGTGTCCCCCAACGGCCGCCTTCACAGCGGCTGATGAACTGGGTTTTTATTTGCAGGTGGAATTACCTCACTGGAATTGGAAGGTAGGCAGTGATACAACTACATTTGGCTTTCTGCGCAGAGAAGCCTACCGCCTGCTTGCCGAATATGGAAACCATCCTTCATTTTTGTTTTTGAGTATGGGAAATGAGGTGGAGGGAGATTTTGACAAGCTAAATCAACTTGTAGCTGAGTTAAAACACAAAGACAATCGTCATTTATACAGTACAACCACTTTCACTTTTCAAAAAGAGATTACAGGAGCGCCACAACCGCAGGATGATTTTTATGTAACGCAATGGACGAAGAAGGGTTGGGTAAGAGGACAGGGTATTTTTAACGATCAACCACCGTCCTTCGCCAAAGATTACAGCGCTTCAATGGAAGGCATTACTACTCCTTTAATATCACATGAGATAGGGCAATATTCTGTTTATCCCGACCTGACTGAAATTGAAAAATATACCGGTAACCTTTTGCCACTGAATTTTATTGCCGTCAGAAATGATTTACGCAAAAAAGGGCTTTTGCCATTATCGCCGTCCTTTCTCCAGGCATCCGGCAGGTTTGCTACCCTTTTATACAAAGAGGAAATAGAAAGAGCGCTGAAGACAAAAGGATTTGATGGGTTTCATCTTTTGCAGTTACAGGATTTTCCCGGACAGGGAACCGCTTTGGTCGGATTACTCAATGCGTTTTGGCAATCCAAGGGATTGATGACAGCGAAAGAATTTCATCAATACAACAGCGAACTTACCCCACTCATTCGCTATCCAAAATCTGTTTATACCAGTGATGAAATATTTGTAGCCGAAGTTGAGCTGGCCAATTTTTATAAACCGCTCAACGCAGAAGTAGTTTGGAAAATTCGTGATGAAAATAAAACGGTGTTGAGTACGGGTTCTTTTGGTAAAAAAGATTTTGCTGTGGGTAATTGTCTAACTGTCGGAGAATTGAAATTTGATTTAAACAAAATAACATCAGCCAGCAAATTAATCATTGAGTTATCCATTAAAGGAAGCTCTTACCAAAACCAGTGGAATATTTGGGTTTATCCTGCTTCACTTCAAGAGAAAAATGGAGATGTGCTTGTTACATCCTCGATGAACGATGCGTTGATTGCTTTGGAAAAAGGGCGAAAAGTGTTGTTATGCCCTTTACCTGATACCTTAAATGGCATTACCGGAAAGTTTGTGCCGGTTTTCTGGAGTCCTGTTCATTTTCCTGACCAACCGGGTACGATGGGTTTGTTGATCAAGAAAACTCACAAGGCATTAAAGAATTTTCCAACAGATTTTTATAGCAATTGGCAGTGGTGGGATCTTACTATCAAAAGCAAAACACTCAATGCCGGTGCTTTGCCTGATAAAGCAATTATCGTAAGGGTGATTGACAATTTTGTCCGCAATCAAAGTCTTACCAATTTGTTTGAAGCAAAGCTGGGAGCAGGTCGTTTGGTTTTTTGCAGCATTGATATTTTATCTGATCTGGACAAACGACCACAAGCAAAACAATTAAAATACAGTTTGCTGAAGTATATGAACAGCAAAAATTTCAATCCTGAAGTAAACATTACTACCGAGCAGTTGAAGCATTATTTGAAGTGATAAAAGAACGTGGTACCTATGCAGATAATAAGGATGATCATGGGATAACAATTTTGCCAGGCGTGATGAAGGAAATTGCCATAAAATTATATTATTTAACCAATGCATATATTGAAGAAAATCTCTTTAATTGTCTTTTTACTGCTCGTGTTGCAAACAGTATTTGGGCAAAAGAAAATTGGCAATGAAATACCTCAACAAAAACAGCAACGCATGGCGTGGTGGACCCATGATCGCTTTGGCATGTTCATTCATTGGGGCTTATATGCCGGGGCAGCAAGACATGAATGGGTAAAGCAGATTGAACACATAAGTAACAAACAGTACCAAATCTATTTCGACAATTTTGATCCTGATATGTTCAAACCTGAGGAGTGGGCAAAGCAGGCCAAAGCTGCTGGAATGAAATACGCCGTACTAACAACCAAACATCACGAGGGCTTTTGCTTGTTTGATTCAAAATATACCGACTACAAGGCCACCAATACCAAAGCCAAAAGAGATTTGGTAAAGGAATTCGTAGATGCCTTTCGTGCCGAAAGCATTAAAATAGGTTTTTATTATTCGCTGATTGATTGGCATCATCCCGACTTTATTGTCGATATATACCATCCACAACAACCAGTAGATAAATCCGATTCTGCTTATGCCAGGATAAATCAAGGCAAAGACTGGAACAAGTATAAAACCTATTTATTCAACCAGGTAAAAGAGCTGCTTACCAATTATGGTAAGATTGATATCATGTGGTTGGATTTTTCCTATCCGCAGGAAAATGGCCATGGAAAAGATAAGAAGGATTGGGGTTCTGTAGAGCTTTTAAAAATGGTAAGAAAATTACAGCCGGGTATCATTGTTAACAACAGGCTTGATCTGGAAGAATATAAAGATGGCGCTGACTTCGCCACACCTGAACAGGTGAAGCCTTCAGAACTGAAAGATGATTACGGAATGCCGTTTGAAACGTGTCAAACCTTTTCAGGCTCGTGGGGTTATTACCGCGATGAGAACTCATGGAAGACAAATCATCAACTGCTTACATTACTCATAGCTGCAACAAGCAAAGGAGGCAATCTTATCTTAAATGTTGGCCCCACAGCAAGAGGTTATTTTGATTATCGTGCACAACGTGCATTAGACAGTATGGGTTTGTGGATGAAGTATAACAATAGAGCCATCTATAATTGCAAACAGGCACCAAAAGAATTTGCAACTCCTGAAAATACATTGCTCACTTATAACCCGCTTACCAAAAAATTATATGTGCATTTAACGGATTATAATGCAGCAACATTGTTGCTGCCTGGCTATAAAGGAAAAATAAAATATGCGCAGTTTCTGCATGATAATTCAGAAATAAAATTTACACAGGCGGAGACAAATCCGGAGGATTTGATATTAAAACTGCCGGCTGTAAAACCGAATATGGAAATTCCTGTGATAGAACTTACGTCAAATTAGAAACACCATATTCCATGTAAGGAACTTATTCTATCATTTTAAAGAGTTGAAGACTGTTTTAACCCTAATATAGTCGGATAGTAATGATGTATTGTAAAGAATTTATCAGATCAAATAGAAAAAAAAGTTATGAAACAAAGGTGTTTAGTTTTAGTGGTGACCTTTCTCGTTTCTAAGGGAATATTGTTTTCCCAGGAATTATACAAAGCCCCGGCCCCAAGTACTCAGACGAGATGGGTGAGCCCTGAAAATCCGGCCGCAGGCAAGGCGTTGGGAGGGGTTGCTAATAAAGGAGCAAAGGGCAGTGCTTTTTTTACCTTGAAAGCCGGCGAGAAATTAGTGCTTGCTGATATAAAAGGTGCCGGCATTATTAACCGCATGTGGCTGAGCGGCACTATTCCAATTACTGAGGAACAAAGAAGAATGATCCGGATAGACATGTATTGGGATGGAGAAGAAAAACCTGCTGTATCCGCACCTATTGGTGATTTTTTTGGTATCGGGTTGGGGTTGCTGGTACCTTTTGAAAACGCCTTGTTTTCCAGTCCTGAAGGACGGTCTTATAATTTTACTATCCCTATGCCTTATCGCAAATCCGCAAAAATTATACTTACAAACGAAGGATCTTCTTATGCCTTAATCTGGTATGATATCAATTATACAATGTTGGATAAGCTACCTTCCGATGCCATGTATTTTCATGCTTACTGGAACCGGATTCCAAAGACGGATCTTGGTAAAGATTATACAATATTACCACAGGTTAAAGGAAGGGGACGATTTATTGGAACCAATGTGGGTGTTATTGGTGACTCTTTGTACCGTAACACATGGTTCGGCGAAGGTGAAGTAAAAATATACCTGGATGGAGATATTAAATTACCCACTCTTGTAGGTACTGGCACTGAAGATTACATAGGAAGCGGATGGGGTCAGGGTGTATATAATAACCGTAACCAGGGCTCCCTTGTTTCAGATAGTAAAAACGACCTCTACGCATTTTACCGGTATCATATTCCAGACCCTGTTTATTTTCATGAAGACTGCAAAGTAACATTGCAACAACTCGGCAATACGTCTATAAAAAATATAAGAGAAATGCGGGCTAAAAATGCCGACATCGAACTTGTCTGGGGTTTTGACTCAGAAGATAAAAACAAAAAAGTACCTGAGCAGGTATTGGTGCTGGAGCAAAAAGATTTCCCAGATATTAATGACAAAGATTTCCCTACTGGGATATCCGGTGGTCATTTTTACCGAAGTGATGATGTGTCATCTACCGCTTATTTTTATCTCGATAAACCTTCCAATAATTTGCCTGAGTTGCCGGATACGAAGCTTCGAATGATGGATATGAAAGAAAAAGTTTGGAAAATGTCGAGGCCTAAGAATAATAACTAAAATAGATTGCTGGTACACAATACCAACCAACTTTTGTTATGAAAAGCCAGGCAGTCGGACTGTGAATGGTTACTACCTTCTTATCGTTTTTTTGTTAGCTCATTTCTTTTTGCTCAGAAAGACTCTCTTACACGGTAAAAGGACAACTGCTTCTTTATTTTGAAGGAAAAATGCTTAATATGAAGAACAAAGAAAAGAAAAATTCCAAGGGGGCCCTATTATTATAAGTTGAATAAACGAAAGTACACCTCTAACCAGGATGCATTTGTGAGTTTTCCTCCTACCAGTCCGCACACCTGATCATAATTTTATCCATCTTTTTCGTAACTATTTCTATTGTAAATATTACCATATAAAATCAAATTTGTAAATATATCATGAAAGAAGAATCACAACGTTTTAATACTTCGTATATAGTAACGATCTCGTTTATATCCGCATTAGGAGGCTACCTGTTCGGTTTTGATTTTGCTGTTATTTCCGGTGCACTTCCTTTCCTGCGTGATCAGTTCGGGCTAAATGAATATTGGGAAGGCTTTGCGACTGGTTCGCTGGCTCTGGGAGCTATTATCGGGTGTGTGATTGCCGGTAGTGTATCCGATAAATATGGACGACGCCCCGGCCTTTTGATGGCAGCATCCATTTTTGCCATTTCATCGTTAGCAATGGCCTTTGCATCGGATCTTTCTTTTTTTATTGCCGCCCGCTTTATGGCCGGAATAGGCGTAGGTATGGCTTCTATGCTGTCGCCGATGTATATAGCTGAAGTATCACCTGCTAAATATCGTGGCCGCATGGTCGCAATCAATCAGCTTACCATCGTGATTGGGATACTGATCACTAATCTTGTAAATTATTCATTGCGCGATAATGGGCCTGATGCCTGGCGGTGGATGTTTGGGCTGGGCGTTGTCCCTTCCACACTTTTTGTGATCGGTGTGCTATGGTTGCCGGAAAGTCCGCGTTGGCTGATAAAAGCAGGAAAAGAACAAAAAGCCCTTGATATATTATCAAGGATCGGCAATAATTTATTTGCAAAAAATTCTATCGGCTCCATCAAAGAATCGTTACAGGGGGATACAAAAATAAATTACAGGGCAGCTTTTGAAAAAGCCGTGTTGCCGGCAGTTTTAATTGGTATCGGCCTGGCGGTTTTCCAACAACTATGCGGTATCAATGTGGTGTTCAATTATACGTCAAATATCTTTCAAAGTGTCGGAGCATCTAAAGATGACCAGATATTGCAAACTGTTTTTATCGGTGGAGTGAACCTGATCTGCACCTTGCTGGCAATGGGGCTTGTGGACAAATTGGGACGAAAACCGTTAATGCTGATCGGGGCGGCGGGATTAGCCGTATTGTATATTATTATTGCACAATTGCTGGCTTCTCAATCTTC
>CAMLEX010000263.1 GCA_946479055.1 uncultured Bacteroidota bacterium
TCCAATAGATGATTTTATCTCTCTTTTTCATGATGTGTTATTTTAATTTGCTTAAGATGTTTTGTATCCGGTCATGTGCCATATTTATGCCTTGAGCAAAGGGTAACTTCAGCACCTGGTCTCTTTGTGCAACCGATTCATATATTACGTGCATATTGAGTTTGCTGGTGTCGTCAGTAAGTTGTTCAAATTCATAGAACTCAAGCTGAACACCAAAAGGCGTATTCTCCATTTCAAATGTCCGGATGATTTTCTGGTTCGGAACAAACTCATGGATTACTCCATTGGCACGGAAAGCCAGGTTTCCCTTAGGATCGGATGTTTCAATCTCATAACTGCCGTGCTTTTTACTTTCCAATTTCAGCACTTTCGTTCCCATCCATTGCTCGACAATTTCAGATTCTACATACGCTTTAAAAAGTAATTCCAATGGCAAATCAAATTCCCTTGTTATCAATATTTCCAGTGTGCCGTCTTCGGCATTGATTTTTGTTTTTCGTTCCATATCGTTCTATTTTTTTGATTTGCCCGTCCGTACCGGCACGGGCGGATATTTTTTCATGATGGTTTCTAATTTATTAAACCGGTCATCCCACATTTTGCGGAATGGTTCAATAAAGTCTGCTATTTCTTTCATGTTTTTAGGATTTAGGTGATAGTAAATTTCTCTGCCGTTTTGCTCTTGTCTAAGCAATTCGCACTCGGTGAGTATTTGCAGGTGTTTTGAAACGGTCGGTCTGGCTGTGTCAAAGGTTGCAGCTATGGCTCCGGCAGTCATGGATTGCGAAGCAACCAACAGAAGTATAGCCCTTCTTGTTGGGTCTGCTATGGCTTGAAATACGTCTCGTCTCAGGTTCATTGTGTAGCTATTTGACTACAAATATATGTGTAGTTATTTGACTACGCAAAATTTTTCTGTGATTTTTTCTAACGGATGTTTTTGTTGGTGCGCAGAACTATGGAAGAATATATCAAAACCACAGACGCACAATGACACAGTGATACACAGAGATGCGTAGTGTTCCTTTGTACCTCCGTGTTTCCGTGGTTTAAAAACTAATTGGGGATATTTCCGGTTGTTTTTGCGAAGAATTATAGAAGAACGATACTGATACTGTAACGCCAATTATTGTAACTCAACTCCCGGGATCTGCTCTCTTCATTTAATTTGTACGCAGCCTTAAAGAAATTATAGAATTAATTATTTTATTTCGCTGCTGCAGCAATCATTTTTTCTAAAATTTTTATGTCAACGTCTTCAAGTTTATTGATATAAAGACAACCGGCGCCGGTCTTGTGTTTACCTAATTTTTTTAACGCATCAGCATGTCGCTGTAGATCGATCAGGTGTAATGATAAATTAGCTTTACGTGGGGAAAAGCCAATCTTGAACCAATCTACCTCTCTGCCGGTTGCGGGACTCTTATATCTTACATTCCCAAAACCGATCATTGAACTGCCCCACATTTTAGGCTTTTCCTTCATAGCTTTTTCCATCAATTTAAGTATAACGCAACTGTCTTTACGCTTTTGCTCATCTGTGATGCTATCAATGAAACTAGCTACACTAGACGAAGTCGGCTTAGTTTTAATTTCTACTAATTTAGCCATATGAGATGTTTTTATTAGAATTGGTTGCGCAAAGCGTCCAGGGCTTGGCGATGTGGCGATATTCCGTGTTACGTTAGCCCGGACTGTTGCTGAGTAAAGATATGACGATGAAAATATATTCCATAGCTGAACTTTGTTCGTAAGCTGGATATGTCGCTGAGTAACGATATATCGATGAGGATTTATTCGTAAAGCCGCCATATAGCCAAAGCCCATGTTATAGGCAGCCTTGTTGATCTTGACCGACTTTGGTTTAAAATGCCAAGATTGTTTTGACTATGAAATAAATTGAGCAAGCGATTATTGGGATTCCAAAAACCAAAAAATAGACTTGTATTGGTGCTGAACCAACGACATAGAATCGATGTGGTTCCTCTGGTAAATAAAAAATTTTTAGTTGCTTGCCCTCTTCATACCTATATAACCTTGCGTCCTCAATTTCAGTGTCAACTTTTATTCTTTTCCCAGCTCTCGTGGTGAATTCCAAAACAGGACAATAAAGGATGTGTCCGTCAGGGTCTTTTGAAGTTTTATAATCTATTATATCAGCGATAGCCTTTTTTCCAGAAACTTTGATGATGCTACGCTGTTTTAAAACATATACAAGCCAATAAATAAAATAATAAATAGAATATGCCAGAACGGTTAACCAAAACAGCAGTTGTATAACTAGTGAAATTTCCATTAACAGTAAGTATTGCAAAGGTTGCCTATAACTCGTAAATTTATGCCGTTCAGTCCGTTTATACAAGAAAATGCCGAATGGTATTCAAATAAATAGCATTCGCCATTTTCAATTGTTACGGCGCCAATACAATTTTGCCTATAACAAAAAAAGAGACCTCTTTTGAAGTCTCTTGTACTTTAATAAATTTATTTTTAATCATACTTCGGCGTCGTTTCTGCCCACGATATTTTTGTAGTGAATACTTGCATGTTCAGATCTTCAGCATCCCAGAATAACCCGGGAGCCACACCTGTTCCTGTCTGTATAGGTGGTGCACCAGCTTCGATGGGGGCTCTTGCAGCTTGCGATGCAAAGGGGAACCAGATCGTTTCTTCATGATAGCCTTCAAAGCTAACAGGTTCATTAACTACCGTAGTATATACATCACCCGTGCAAGGTGTAAAGATGCGGGTTGATTTCAAAACAGCATCGCTTTCAAATTTTATTATAACCCCGAATCCGGTAGCTGTCTGAAAAAGGCGACCGCTGAATCCATCACCTGTTGCATAAAGGCTCCTGGGAGTTACATACTCATTTACCGCCGCCCACTGTACTTTATAAACACCACATGCGTCATTACTCACTGCATTGCTATAACTACCGGCGGGCATATTTATTATTGCCTTGCTGGCTTTATTAAGATCAGTATAGGGAAGGAGTGGATCCGTATCGCCGCTGCCAAATCCAATCGCATCGCCGCGGAATCGTAGTACAAACCTTGTTTTCCTTGTTAATGAACCATCCGGTGATTCTTTTTTTGCATAGTTAAATTCAACAGTCCATTCATTCAATAGTTTCGAACTTGTTTCACCATCAGAGCTAACCACTACTTCGCCCGAAGAACTGGGGCCTTCCGCAGTGATATCACAAACGATAAGTTTGGGTGACCATGTTGTTACATTCAACGGTACATTCCCGATTGTAACGCTGCGTTTACTTTCACCGGGATCATTTCCAAAATTTCCATAAATATATAATTGGCTGCCACGGGTAAGCTGTGGAAGATTTATTTCGGTTTCATCTACCTGCAAATAATCAATATGAAATTCAGACAGTATCGTAATGTTGGCTACAATCAAATACGTTTGCTGTTGCCCGAAATTTATTTCAGCACTTATTGCTACAGGGTTTTGGGCCGGTGCTTTTGAGGGAGCTTTGTACACCCCTTTGGAACCATCAGTCGTCAATGTACCGGCTCCGCTATGCACCCATTTTTTTGTATAGGTAGCAGAAATTTGCGGCTGGGTTAAAGGATCAGTAAAAGGTGGAAGAGGAACAAATATTTCTTCCGGATCATATGAGTATACCACTTTTAATTCCACTGTTTCATTTACGCCAATTCTTGCTTCTCCTGGTTCGATATGGACTAAGGGAGCAAAAGACCAATCGCTGAAATGCGTAGTAGTAACGCTTAATTGTTTTGTTTGTTTATTTACCTGTGTTTGATTCATGGATTGCCACACACCTTCATTATCCTGGAATACGATCCTCAATAGTTCAGGTACTGTGCCGTTGATATCCGTATCTGTATAAGGGAAGGTAATAGTAACGGGTTTGTTGAATGTCAGGCCATGCGGCGTCAACCGGTAAGCCTTGCTTTTTCCAATCCCTGTCGTATTGGTAACAGGCTGAATGGTGATTGTTTCATTATTAGTAAGTGCCCCGGCAGGAATGTTGACAGTGATCTTTCCGTCAGTACTGGTAATAGTGCCACCAGTAGTTGCAGTGATCAGTTTGGAATTAGCAACACCATCAGGTGTACCTGCAATAGTGACCAATGGCTCTGCGGGTGGTGCAATTGGTTTATCAATGGATGATTTTTTACAGGAGAAAGATAGTGCCATAGCCAGTATGGTGAAGCAGAAGAATAATTTTTTCATTACAAGAATTGATAAGGTTTGAAAAATGCTTTAACTATTACAGTTGCAAGATTACTAAGCAGAATAACTGTTAAAAATAACAGCCTGTATTAACTGTAATATATAATTGATGAACTGAGGGGCTCGGTGGGTGGGAGTGAAAAGTTGCTCAGGAGCTTAAAAAACAAAAGGCAGGCAAGATGATGATTTATTTTTAACTCTTGCAGGATACACTCATTTAACACAAAGAATAGAAACGATCCGGCTGGAAAATGAAATATATACCACAAAGCCATTCAATAAAGCCTACCTTACACTGTTGCCGGTTATTCTACTGGCAGGTAAATCAGTTACAATGTCAAATATTACACAGGTGGTTAACACCGATAAAAATTTAAAAACATTAAAGAAGGGAGTTCATGCATCTGATCTTGATCAGTTACTGAGCAGTACAGGTCCTTTTACTTTTTTTGCTCCCTCTGATCTTGCATTCGAAAAATTGGAGAAAGGAACAATGGATAATCTGCTGGAGCCGCAAAATAGAATTAAGCTCACGGAGCTGTTAAATAATCATATCGTACAAGGAAAGGTGAATTTTACAGAATTGAAAGACGGTGATAGCCTGACAACTGTAAGTGGTAGAAAATTGTTGATCCGGGTGAATAATGGTAATGTAAGTGTTGGCGATACAGCCATAGTTGTTAATCAGACAAAAATATCCAATGGAGTAATACATTCTGTGGATACTGTCATGGTTTAGGAGAAAATTGGATAACTCTTATCTTAGTAAGAACGAGCAATACTCATTGTTCAATACCTTAATGTATAATCTATATGGCAATACTATATTTCATTGAACATTGAGCATTTTTCAGCATACAGTAAGAAAATATTTACCCGGGAGCTATCGGTATAATTATGGGTAAAGTCTCTTGTGATTAGGATCTGCAGGCTTTTCATTCAATTGTAAAAGTTCATCAAATTCCCCCTCCAGGGAATATAAAAGCCTTGGCAAACGCTCAACAGTTATTTTCCAGCTACCTTCTTTATCACAACGCATTCTGTACTTAATATTTACATTGTCAAGATTAACTGCAATATGATACCAGGGATCGAAACTTGAAGAAAGCACTCTTGTAAATTCAAATTGATGACCTCTGTAATTTCTGGTAAAAAAGTCTTTCATCTGTATATTTTTTAATTTGATTTTAGTCTGATGAAACTTACCATGATAATCCGCCGCGGCGGACCCCTGTGTGATATAATGAAAATTTTATCATGGATGTTTCATAATCAAAAAATTTAATTGAATTAAGCACCGGATCAACCTACAATGTAGTCTATTAAAACGGTTAATGCAGAAATATAAATTATGAAGCCTTGTAAAACAGCGCCCCGTTATTTCCTTTAGTCGAATGAATAAAGAAAAAAAAGGCGATACAAACTGAGAATCCTGTAATTCTGTATATATTGATGTCTTTTCAAAGGGCAACTTTGTTTATGCTTACAGCTCAAGAGTTAATAACGCAATATCAACTGCAACCACATCCGGAAGGTGGTTTTTATTTGCAAACCTATCACAGCAACGGGATGATTCCGGGTGATGCCTTGCCCAACAGGTTTAAGGGTAGTCGTTATTTTTCCACTGCTATTTATTTTTTGCTGGAAGGGAAACAATTTTCCGCATTCCATCGCATACAAAGTGATGAGCTCTGGCATTTTTATACAGGCATTGGATTGCATATTTATGTACTTTACCCGGATGGCAGGGGCGAAGTGCTCAAGCTTGGCGATGACCTGGAAAGTGGATATTCTTTTCAGCAAATGGTTCCCGCAGGTTGCTGGTTCGCCTCAAAACCCATCACTGAAAATGGATTTTCATTTGTCGGTTGTACGGTAGCACCGGGTTTTGATTTTGCAGACTTTGAGCTGGCAGCGAAAGATGAATTGCTAAAAGAATATCCGCAGCATGAGGAATGGATTAATATGCTGAGTTGATTAATGGGATAAAGATACCTGGCTTATAATCCCGAATTAATATCAATAATGGATACGATTTTAGCTAATCCTGTAGTCATGTCCTGGTTGACACTGTTTTATTTTTTAACCGCAATTATTATTCCAGTAGACCAACCCTGTTTAGTTAGTAACAAATCTTCCCTTGTTTCTAAGTAGTTAATTAGGTTGATGGCTTTTTCCTGGTGCCCATCCGGCCAGTTAGGCTGGGGTAGCATATCATCAACTATATAAAGCCCTCCTTTGTTTAACATCATCAACACTTCGTCCAAAAGAAGATACTTCCCATGCCAGGTGTCGGCAAAAATGTAATCAAACTTTTGTTGCTTATTTTCTTCAATCCATTTGCCTCCATCGGTAAGAATTAAACTCAGACGCTTATCATTTCCTAAAAATTGTTCAGCAATTTTCAAAAATACCGGATCATTATCAATTGATATTAGTGACGAATCATCATTCATCCCATCTAGTATCCATGATGTTGATAGTCCTGTTCCTGTTCCCAATTCAAGAAATTTACCCGATGGTTTTGAAGCTGCAAGTGTCCGGAGTAAAGAACATGTCAGTGTATCTGATGCCATTGAAAAACCAGATATCCTGGTTGCTTCTTCAATGTCATGATAAGTTTTGGGGAAAGGCTGATTTATCTTTTCTGTCATGTATGTGTATGTGGTGAGTCGTGATTATACATAAACCATCGGTATAAGACGAATTTAATACACCACATTCAATAGCTCAATTAATTTATGTTGATG
>CAMLEX010000264.1 GCA_946479055.1 uncultured Bacteroidota bacterium
TGTCACGTACGGTTCCGTGAGCGGCTTAAGCTGAAATGCTTTTGCCTACTCGACTCTTCGTTCGCAATGATTCTTAGGCGATGTCTCGACCAGCAGTATTCACTTTCATTTGATGTGGCAGCAATTTTCGCATATTTTTGGCTCGTATGCCATTTATGGGAACATCTAAATTAAAAAGTGATATACTTGCAGGAAGGGATATTTTTGAAAAAATTCCCAATGAACTACGTCCCGGTTGGGCGAAATCCATCCTCTTAGTTTTCGACAACTATATTGAAAAAATTCCCACCGAGGTTTCTGAGTTAATATTGCTTATAGATGACAAGAATAGATGGAAAGATGCTCATAGACAATTTTCTAAAATCAGACAATTTTTACTTACACATAAGACTTATCAACCGGAAGCATATTTATTGCTCGCGGAAAATGTTGCTAAAATAACCTATAATGCATCCGGAGAACCTGCGCCGTTCGACAGCGACAGTGGTTGGTGGATTCCAAGTTGTGCTCTACAAGCAGGCTCGTATTTTAATGATACTAAACTTGAAGAAAGGATAATGTCGGCAATTTCGAGTTCAGATCATTGATCTTTTCCGCCATGTTAGCTGCTACTTTAAAGACGCTACCAGTTATACAACCTAATTGACCTTAACAACAACTTTACCTTTTGCACGACCCGTTTCTACATAAGACATAGCTTCATTAGTTTGTTCAAATGGAAACACTTTATCCATAACAGGTTTTATGACACCCGACTCTATTAGTTTTGTAATTTGACTTAATTGTTCGCCTTGTGCTCTCATAAAAAGAAAAGAAAAGTTTACACCAAGACGTTTTGCTTTTTTCCTGATTCCAGCACTCAAAACTTTCAATACTGTTTTCAAAAACCAATTCGCATTAATTTCCCGCCCAAAGTCAGGATCGGGCGGACCAGAGATGGAAATAACTTTTCCACCAGGCTTTAATATTCGCAGCGATTTTTCAAGCGTCTTTGCATCCTGGCTATTCGGCACCACAATCGTAATCTTTTAGTATTGTTTCAAAATCCTCTTTTTTGTAATCAATTATAATATCTGCACCCAAACTTTTTACCAAATCAATATTTGCGGTACTTGTTGTTGTAGCCACCGTAGCACCCAAATGTTTCGCCAACTGAATGGCAAATGTCCCAACACCCCCCGAACCTGCCTGAATGAAAACTTTTTGCCCTTTTCTCAGATTTGCTTTTTCAACAAGTGCCTGCCAGGCTGTTAAACCAACCAGGGGTATAGAGGCAGCTTCTTCCATCGAAAGGTTTTTAGGCTTAATGGCAACATCATTTTCATTGATAGAAATGAATTGGGCAAAAGTTCCGATCCGATGGTCTGCAGGTCTTGCATAAACGGCATCACCAACTTTGAATTTGCTAACTCTTGAACCAACTTTGGTTACAACACCTGACACGTCATGTCCCAAAGTAAATGGAGTTTTATAAGGCAAAATCATTTTGAATTCACCATCTCTGATCTTTGAATCCAAAAGATTCACACCTGCTGAATACACCTGAACCAAAATATCAGTTTCTTTTACAACCGGTTCTGCTATTTGTTTTAGTTGCAATTTTTCTTTTTTCCCGTAGCGACTAACAATAAATGCTTTCATCTTGTGAATTTTTATTTTTTGCTTTGTTATTTATTTTGCTAAAAACGCTAATGCGCTTTTCACAAATTCTTTGTGATATTGAAATATGCCGCCATGACCAGCATCTTTATAAACTATGATTTCCGAATTGGAAATACGCTTACTTAAATCATAAGTATTGCTACTCGGCACCATTCTGTCATTATCGCCATTTGCCACTAATACAGGTTGCTTGATTACTGATAGATCTTGTGGTGTCTGCAGTCCCCAGGCATGAATAGCTTTGAGCTGTCTTTGGAAGTTGCCAATCTTCATCTTTTTGTCACGATTTTCTTTGCGTTCCTTTAAGCGGCCTAAAAATTCCTTTGCTGCTTTTTTTCCATTTTCGTTTCTATTAAAAAAAAGATAGGTTTTAGCGTCTTTAAAACTAAATAAGCCTCTTAAAATATCTTTATAAGTAATCTTCGTCACATTTTTTATCCCTTCTCCACCGGCAGGGCCGGTGCCGGTTATTATAGCTTTACGAACAAGTTGTGGTTCCTGGAGTAATATTTCCTGCGAAATAAAACCGCCCAATGAAAAGCCTACCAAATCAACTTTTTCGAAACCCAACGCATGAATAAAAGCTCTTGCATCTTTTGCCATTTCTGCAATAGTTTTGGGTGTTTTACCTTTTGTGGCACCTACACCACGATTATCAAAACAAATTATCTGATGTTGTGAAGCAATGCCATCTATAATTCCTGGATCGCAGTTATCCATTGTAGCGCCTAAGTGGTTAAGAAAGATTATCGGTACACCTGAATTATTTTCGCCAAGTTTGCGATAATAAAAATTGGTTCCTCCCACATTAATAGTTTGGGTTTTTACATTTTGAAAAGTCATGGTTGAATTTTTATCTGCTGAATTATTTTGAGCTGATACTTCGTAAATCGTTATAGAAATCAGCAATAGTAATGAATGATGTTTTTTCATTCCCTTTATTGTTTTGCTTTACTAATGTCTTTTACAATTGAATTTTCAAATATTTTGTATGCAAAATGTTGCACTGCAAGAATTACCGAAGCCCCTTTGCCAACCGGATGATTAAATTTGGGGTTTTTATCTCCGATTAATTTTATTACGGTATCAATAACAGGAGTGGGCTCTGCTGATTTTGCAAATACATCTTTTGTATAAGCTTCAAGTTTTTTGCGATATACATCGTAATCACTTATTTTTTTTTCAGCAACCATAGAGTTAGAGACGATATTGGTTTTGAAACCCATTGGCTCAACCATACATACCTTTATATTAAATTCATTTAATTCGAATCGCAAAGATTTGAAATAACCTTCAAGGGCATGCTTGGAAGCTGCATAGTAAGCAGCGCCTGGAAGACTGATTAATCCCACAATAGAGCCTACAGTAATTATTTTGCCAAAGCGTTGCTTTCTAAAATAGGGCAGTAACTCATTGGTGAGTTTGACTGTTCCCCAAAAGTTTGTTTCCAATTGTTTTTTGCCTTGTTCAATATTAGTTTCTTCTGCAAGTCCGGATAAATAAAAACCTGCATTATTTATCAATACGTCTAATTGACTGATGTGCCTGAACAACTCTTTTCCAAAAGAATGAATCGAATTATCATCAGCAATATCTAATGCTAATATTTTGAATGGCAACGAAGCCTGTATTTTTTCGGGATTACGGCTTGTGCCTATTACATTGTAACCGCTTGCTTGCAGCTTGTTTGCTATTAGCAATCCAAAGCCCGATGATGCTCCTGTAACTAAAACTGTTTGTTTCATTTTTTAATTATTTATAGTGTAAAATTTTGTGGAAGCAATTGTTCGTTACTCCTCTTTGGGTTAACTAAACCGAAAGCTATTTTTGGGAAAATCCGGTTGACAATGTAGAGCAACTTCGTATCTCCAATACGAATGGTAAATTGATTTTTCTTAAGGCCTGCAATAAGAGCTTTTACCACTTTCTCAGGTGTTATTTTCTTATCGTTCCTGCCGGCTGTCATTTTTGTGGCAACCAATGGAGGTAAAAGTTCAAACACTTTCACATTACTTTTCAAAACCTCTAAGTGTTTTCTGAGCGTTTCCGTATAAAAACGCAGCGCCACTTTGGAAGCGGAATAGGTTGCTTCAAGCAAAGAAGGAGCATAACTAAGAATGGAAGTCGTATTGATAATGGCACTTTCTTTTCTTGCTTTCAGCATTTCCATAAAAAGGTTATTCAGGCGGATAACACCGAAATAGTTGACATTCATTTCTTGCTCTGCCTCTTTTGAATGTCTATCACTTGCTATTCCCATATTAGCCGGCATACTTAAAACTCCAGCGTTATTATATAGAATATCGATTCCACCGAGTTCCTTCATTTGATTGAAAAGCGACTGTGTGTCATCCGCACTTGCAACATCACTTTTTATAGCAATCAAGTCCGGGTATAGTTTTTTCGCTTTATCTAATTTTGATTGTTCACGTCCTGTGATGATCACTTTTGCACCATTAGCTAAAAATTGCTTTGCTGCTTCCAGGCCAATACCTGCTGTACCGCCTGTGATCAATATTGTTTTTCCTTTTAGTTGCATGTTTTTTATAATAAAGTATTAATGAATCGTTCTAAAATTGTTTGTTTCATTTCACAGAGTTTTGTACTTTTACTTGCAAAATGCAAGTGCAATATACAACTTACTTGCAAAATGCAAGTGAATATTTTAAATATATTTTTTATGAAAGGAAAAAAAAGGTCAGATTGCCCTATTAGTAGTTCGCTTGATATATGGGGAGATAAGTGGTCTCTGTTGATTATCAGGGACCTTATGTTTGCAAAAGAGTGCACTTATGGGGACTTTCTAAAATCCCCGGAAGGAATAGCTACCAATATACTGGCTTCAAGGTTACAGGTACTTGAAGAAAACAAGCTCATTGAAAAATTAGAGCACCCGGATAGCAAAGCAAAAGTGTTATACAGGTTAACCAAAAAGGGGATTGACTTACTTCCTGTAATGATTGAAATAAACTTATGGGCTGAAAAATATTTTTCTATACCGGCAGACAGAAAAGCAATGTTGAAAGAGGTGAAAAAGGATAAGACTGCATTTATTAAATCAATGACTAAAGAATTGGAGAGACAGGGTGATTAGAGAATTTATTATTAAACATTTCTTCACGCCCCGGTTGGAGTTTTTTTCACCAACCGCATGAAATAACGTCAATCTTATTTCTTTTACTGAGCCTTCCCAGGTTCTCCAGGCTGTTCAATAAATAAAAAATGTTGAACAGTGATGATTGTTTGCAACTAACCTCAACCTTAAAGAGGTTGTCACAGCCCTTCGGGCTTACTCAAACCGGAAGAGAGATTTGAATGTCCGCAAAGGCCAGCTACCAACATAGCAGTTGGCCGCAAGGCTGGCTTCCGAATATATACTCACCGACATATCGTTAGTCAACTGCGGTTTCAGCGACAGAATAAATTCCGGCAAAAGAATATATCTTCGGCTATTGAATTTCTATCTGCTGAAATTAATACGGAATGCCAGCACTGCAGCAAGCTCTGACGTTGTTTGCAAGTTTAAGCAGACAACGTATTTAGCTTTTGACCAACTTAATTAAACTTTTATGGGAAAAATATTTCTATTAATTTTCTTTTGCTTAGCTCAAATCTCATTCATTTTTTCACAGACAACTAAAGACAGAAGTAGTATTTGTATTTCAGTTGGTGCTGCAATGCCAACTGGGCAATTTTCAAGTACAGTTTACTTGATTCAAAATCTGGCTTTGCTAAAACTGGAGAAGAAGTTTCCATATCCTATTCAAAGCCTTTAACAAAAGGATGGAGTTTTATTGCTCACTTTCAGGGACAACAAAATCCGGTTAACACAAATGCCTTTGAAAGTAGTTTTTCACAAACTAAAATTTATCAGGGCTTTTCTTTTGGTACCGACCCAAACAATCCACCACCCCCAACTTCATACAAAATTTATCCGAATTGGAAATTTGAAAAAAAATCTTGGCTATATGGTGCTTTACTCTTTGGCGGGCAAAGACAGTTCAACGTTGACAAGTCTGATGGATTTAATTTATTTGCAAAAATTATGGTTGGCGCTATTTATGCCAAATCGCCCAAATTAAATGGTAGTAGTATTACTGACACAGCGACTGCACACATTGAACAAAGCAAAAGTTCTGCATTTGGAGTTGTGTATTCTTTTGGCGGGGGCTTAAACTATAATTTAACGAAAACGTTTTTCCTGACTTCGACTTTGGCTTACTTCGGGACAAATCAAATGAAATTCAAAGATGTTAAAGCTACCTTGACAACTACCAAAGGAACTTTTGGGTCGCCGGAATATTCAGTTCAACAATCAACAACAACTGGAAATGGAAAACAAATTACAAGCTCTATAAACATTTCGATTGGAATTGGAATTAGGCTGTAATATTTGACATGAAGAAAATCAGCCTTTTATATAACTACCTCATCCCTGCAATGTCTTCCACTCAAAGCTGCTATTCTATTTCCCGTATATAAAGTGATTTAACTTCTACATTTGTCGGATTGTGCATGTGGCATAATTGAAAGCCTATGCGGCCTTCAGAGAAACCGGCATCATGGATAATGTCAATGGTTTTTACACCATTCAGCCATGCTTGTATATGATGACCTTTTGCAACGACATAGTAATGGTTCCAGTCATTCTTTTTTACAATTTTTGAGACAAGGGAATCCGGGAACTTCTGTACCATGTTGCCCCTGCGTTCTTCCCATAAAGAACCCCAGTAACCTTTGCCCATATCTACCTGGTAGCCGGGTGCATTGTCCCAGTTAGTAGGATTGATCCGGACACAGACACCGGAATTTGCATCATCGTCTCCCACCATTTTGATCAGCACATTTAGTTCAAAGTCTCTGTATGACTTTTTTGTATAGCTGTAATGGTGATCTTTTTCTTTTCCTATTGTACCCTGAAGCAAATGATCCTTCAATTGCCAGAAACCAGGTTCAAATTCCCAGTCGTTTCCAGAGATGAGCAGGTTATCCCATCCTTTGCCGGAGGGTTTGTCATTCTTCATTTTTCCGGCAGCCGGTAAAGTATTCTTTAAAGTGGTATCCGGTTGTGCAGCAGCAGGAAGGTAATAGAATACCAGCACTAGAAAAAATGTGTTAAGCAGAAAGACATGGCTCTTGCCATGCATCTTTAATTGATAAGTACCCAGTTTAAAGCAAGCCATGTTTTTATTTTAAAGATAAGGATTGCTTTTTTGACGGGTCTTCATTTATAAAGATTCTTAGGCGATGTCCCGGCCAGCAGAATTTGGCATTAAAATGAATTCGTGGCTTGACTC
>CAMLEX010000265.1 GCA_946479055.1 uncultured Bacteroidota bacterium
ATCAATCAGAATATAAATGCAGAAAATACCGATACTTAGTGCATATATATGCGTCTTATAATGCATAATTGCCTGAACAGGCAACAAAAAACCCCGCTCTTGCGGGGCTGTATTATTCTTTTGCAGGAATTTTAAATCATCAAAAGGTAAATCTTGCGGTAAAGCCGATAGCGGCAGGTTCAAAATTTATATCACTGACAAGGTTGAGCTCTGGTTTCCAATCCAGCGATAAATTAAGCGGCAGATTGGCAAATTTATAATCGAGACCAAGTACTCCCATGGCGCCTACATTTACATCCGTCTCATTTTTATTTTTATTGGGATTCCATGTTTTTACAAAACCAAGATAGCCGCCGCCGCCATAAAACCATTGCAGTCCCTCCGTGCTGAAAGGCTTATGAATTTCATATAATGCACCAATGGCAAGCGGGTCTCCAAATGAAAACAAAGCTTCAATAGCTGATCGCTCATTCAAAAAATGTTTAAGTGAAATAGAGTTATTGACCATTGCTTGTGCGCTGCTAAGCCTTACACCAACTCCTGTTTTGTAAGCCTGGGCCGATGCTGTAGTAGTAAATGCGATGGCTGCAATAAACAAGGAAATGGAAATTATTTTTTTCATGGTGATTTATTTTGTTGTTAGTTAACGAAAAATAGTGCCAGCGAAGTCTAAAGGAAATGTAAAAGTCGTTTAATAGTACTAAGACAATTCAAAAAGTGGCAACCCTATTTTTCAGAACCCTTATTTTCGTGACTTACAAAGTAAAGCTACCAATTGAAAATTACCAGGCTACTCAAAGAATTTTTAGAAAGTGAAAAAGCCGGCGGAGTAATACTGCTGGTTTGCACGGTTATCTCTTTATTCATTGCCAACAGTCAATGGGGCAGTACGTATATTGAGTTCTGGCATCGTCACGCAGATCTTTCTTTTGCTTCCGTTAAGCTTAATTATTCTGTTGAACATTGGGTGAATGATGGCCTGATGGCGATTTTCTTTTTATTGGTTGGCCTTGAAATAGAACGTGAGCTGTATGCCGGTGAATTAAAAGACCTGAAAGTAGCTGCATTACCAATAGCTGCGGCTATCGGCGGTATGCTGATTCCTGCGGCTATTCATTTTCTGTTCAACCAGGAAACTGTTACCCAATCAGGATTTGGTATACCTATGGCAACAGATATTGCTTTCGCTTTAGGAATGCTGGCATTATTAGGGAACCGTGTGCCTTTCTCTTTAAAAATATTTCTAACCGCATTAGCTATTATTGATGACCTGGGAGCTATACTCGTCATTGCTATCTTTTATAATGATGGTATATCCTGGGCCTATCTTTTAACAGCATTGGGAATATTTGCCGGTTTGTTTGTTCTTGGAAAATTAAAAGTATACAACCTGGTATTTTATATTATCCCAGGCATCGTCATGTGGTATTGTATGCTTCAATCGGGTATTCATGCTACTATCACGGGAGTACTGCTGGCTTTCGCAATTCCATTCGGTGGTTCTGGCCCAAAAAGTCCATCCTACAGGTTGCAGCATTTTCTTCACAAGCCGGTTGCTTTTATTATTCTTCCCATTTTTGCTTTAGCTAATACGGCTTTGGTATTATCAAACGGCTGGGTAAACGAGCTAACAACCAATAATAGTCTTGGCATTATCCTGGGTCTATTGATCGGTAAACCTGCCGGTATTCTTTTATTTTGTTTTTTATTGATCAAATTCAAATGGGGGAGTTTGCCGCCAGGTATTTCAATGAAACATCTAGCGGGTGCAGGCGTATTGGCAGGAATTGGTTTTACCATGTCCATATTTATTGCCAACCTTGCTTTTAAAGACAGCAGTACAATACAGTTTTCAAAAATATCGGTATTGACAGGTTCTGTATTGGCCTGTGTAATCGGGCTTTTATGGTTGAGAATTACCTTAAAAGAAAACAGGGAAGAAGTAAGTATTGAACAAGGGGACGACAATTAGAAAATAAAATTAGAACGCTGATTTTTATGATCATTAAGATTTTCACAGATAGATCATAACAGATCATAACCATCCTAACAATCTGCGTTCTGCCTCTCACTCAAACATTTCATACTTTGTTCTGGGCTTCTTTCTTCCAGCTATCTGAAGCCCATCGGAATGATAATTAAAACAATAAAATTAGACGCTGATTTTTATGATTATGAAGATTTTCGCAGGTAAATCATAACAAACCATAACAATCCTAACAATCTGCGTTCTGCCTCTCACTCAAACATTTCATACTTTGTCTTTGGCCTTCTCTCTTCCAGCCACCTGAAACCCGGCAATTGCATTTCCTGGGGGCTTTTTTGTTTAATGGGCCATAGTGTACCGGTAACAGCACTGCGGAATACAACTTTATCCAGTTCCTTATTTTCAAAATAAATATCAATGATATCACATTGCGACTGGTTAATGCCCGTATAAGCACTGTCCTCATCCTGTATATAATAAATACATTCCGCATAGGCTTTGGCTCTGACCGAATCTATATTGCCATCAACAAACCACCCATCCATCCGGGCCGATTTTATCTGGTTATAGACATCGTTTTCTAACCTGTTGACCAAAAAACTGTTTTCGAATGCTTCTACCTTATCAGCTTTTTTGTTTTTTGTAAAAAGAAGGATCGTATCACCAGTGATCTGGCTCTTCTGTGCCCATACTACCGGATCTTTGTACAAACGAAAAACGGAATCTTTAAAAGAATAAAACATACTATCGCAAACCGATTGCAATGAATCGGAGAATATACGGACATTGCGGTAGGCTTCAAAATAACGGTTGGTGCTATCTTTTTCATCTATAGCTATAGCTTTTGTTCCTTTGATAGTATCTATTACAAGCGAATCTTTTGTTTCCAACTGATCAGGAAGCCTTCGTGATAATACCGTATCCATTGCAATATTCCTGGCACTATCTTTTTCATTGATCTTTACCAGCTTTGTTTCCCTTGCTGTATCAATTACCAGCGAATCTTTTTTTTCCAGCTTATTGATAGGTCTTTGTGTTAAAAGGGTATCAGCAGGAAGATTTAGAGAACTATCTATTTCGCTAATCGCCATTTTTTTAGTTGTATCTATTAGTACACTATCTATTTTTCTTGTTGAATCGGCAAGCCTTTGAGTCAAAAGAGAGTCAGCCAAAATATTTTGAATACTGTCTTTTCCTTTGATGATTGAATCCTTCGTTACTTTGATCGTATCTATCATCAGTGAAGCTCTGCCAAATTTATCAGTGAGCCGTGCGGAGAAAAGTGTATCCGCCGTTATATATATGGAGTCGTTTTCCTGCTTTATGATCATCAAAGGCTTTCTTGTTGCTAATACAGCTTCTGTATTCCTGTTTTGATAAATAAGTCCGCCAATGATGGTAGTTCCCTGTGCGGTGTCAATAATAATAGCGTTTCCTTCTGCCTGGTATACTCCTGTACTATCATCAAATGCTACCCGGTTGGCCCTGATAGATGTTTTCCCATCAATGATCTCCGGACGTTGTCCAAACTCCGCTTTCCCTGTTTGTTGGTTATAAAAACCTTCTCTTGTCTTAATGATCCGTCCGCTGCTATCCTTAATAATGGTTTGTGAAATAAATCGTGTTTGTTGTGTAGCTGTATTGTATAATAAAGAGTCAGTTTCAATATTGTAAGCCGGATCTTTCAGCAACACTTTCTTTTTAAAATAAACATCTTTCAGATCAGCATAATAATATCCTTCCTGGCTTGTTAGCACAGATTTCTTATTTATTACTTTGCCTCCTTTTTTATAGGTACCGATATTGGTTTCCATATCATATTCCAGGTCGGGAGTAGTTAAAGTGGCTTTACCATCCGTCAATTTTACATTTCCATCCAGGTAAGCGAGTTTTGTATTTCCCAGGTAGCGTAGATGATTGGCAGTGATATGTGCGGTATCCGAATCAATAATATGTACTTTACCCCAGGCTTCCAGGATATTAGACCTTGAGTTGATCACACAGCTATCACAATATAATAAGGCATTGCCTTGCCGCAGTTTTACATCACCAGAAACGATGGTAAGTTTTGTACTGTCGTCAATTGTTTGAAAAACCAGGCTGCGTGTGTTACTAAGTATATGCACTCTTTTGGTAGTGTCTTCCCGGGTAACGGTGGTGGTAACCTGTGCAAACACGCCATAGTTGCTAACAAGCAACATAACAACTAAAAAAAAACGGAAAAAATTAATGTAATTCATTATCGGTTCACTTCGGAACTGTGTCTTTTTTTGATGGCGAAGTTAAAGACCCACCTTTATCTTTCTTCCCAAAGACGGATAAATTAACGTAGCGTTTAGGGTGTGCCCGCAGATCATCTATCAATATTTCTGCGCTCAATATGGCATCAGTGAGTTTATTATATAATTGTCTGTCGTTAATCAATGCGCCTAATGTGCCTTCACTGCTGGACATTTTACTCACTGTAGCTTTCAACTGTGTGATGGCTGATTGCAGCGTGTCCATTGTTTGTTGCAGGTTAAGCTTTGATAATTTTTCGGTGAACTGTTTTGTGTTACTGACGATAGCTGTAATACTGTCGTTATTATTTTTCAAATTTCCAGTGATCGAATTCACATTATTAAGTGTAGCCGCTAATGCACTGTTTTGCGGATCCAGCATTTTATTCAGCGAATGGGTAGCCATGCTAAGGTTAGCTATGGAATTTTTCAGGTTTGATTTTGCTCCGGCATCAAATAGAGTATTGATATTGCCAAATACCTTATTGAGTGAATCAAGCGAATTCCTGATCTTGGACAGGGTGGGAGCAACTTCCGCTGAAAGTCCTCCAAAAAGCCCTTCATCAATCCGGGTGCTTATTATATCACCGTCTTTTAAAAAAGTAGTTGCATCTCCTTTTTCAATAATGATCGTAGCTGCTGCGAGGCCGCCCAGCGGCGCGGTAATATAGGCGACAGAATTGCTGGGTATATTTACTTTACGGGTAAGGCTGATTGTTACTTTAATACCACTCACATTTTTATCCACTTCCTCCATGTCGTATACAGTTCCGACGGTGAGCCCATTGATCTTTACCTCATTTGACTTAGCGAGGGAGCCCAGCTTAGAAAAAACGGCATATACTTTTGGCGTAGTATTGAAAAGATCCTTTCCTTTTAAATAATTAAAACCGATAATCAGCAGCCCTAGTGCCACCACCGTTAAAATCCCTACTTTAGTTTCGTTATTGATCTTCATAAATGAGGTTTCATTTCCAAGGCGCCAAATTAACCAATTATTTTTAAACGTTTTAGAGCATTTTATTATAAAAAAAGGATGAACGGGTGTTCATCCTTTTTCGCAACAGTAAATATCATTTTAAGGTGTGCCAATAGCCCTCGACTCAATTCTTTGTTTATATGCCCTGAATGCCTTAACAAGCGCATCAACTGTTTCTTCCTGGCCTTTTTCGCTGTTTAGATATTTTTCCTCTTCTGTATCGCTTAAAAAACCAAGTTCAACTAATATGCTGGGCATTCCGGTTGCCTGCAAAACCCATATCCCCGTATGATTTCTTTGTTTTACACCGCGGCTGTAGCGTCCACTGGCAACAAATTCTTTTTCAACAAGGTCAGCCAAATGAAGGCTTTTCTTGAAAAAATTCTGTGCATAAATAAGCATTCTTGCTTTTTCGGCAGGATCCGATGGGTCTGGCAATTCCAGGGTAGAAGTTGAATCTATCTCACCATAGTCTTCAGGATTATGGTGAACTGCACCCACCTTTGCATCATTTTTGCCAACCGCCCAGATATATGTTTCTGTGCCATGAGCAGGATTAGGAGTGGTCCAGTAACGGTATTGAGGTATTTTCTTAGTTACTTTTCTTTTCTTTTTTCCTTTCCCAACATAATAAGTTCTTGTTATATTACCAATAAAGCTTCTATGCCTGATATCAGGCGCCGAATTGCAATGAATGGCAATAAAAAGATCGCCTCCCGATTCATTGGCAAGCGTTGCACGATACCTGTTATCATCTTTTTTATTCTTCTTATTCCCCGGCGCTACATCTCCAGTGCGGGTATAAACGATTTTCATATCAGGAAATTCTTTTTCAAGCACCTTCCCAAACTTTAGCGCCACATCAAGACTCACATCAGCTTCGGTGGAAAAGCTGCCTCTTGTACCTGCATCAAAACCTCCATGCCCTGGATCAATGATCAGTGTCCTGAGTAGCGGTGGCTTGGACTGCTGTTTCTGATTTTTGGTAAATGAAAGAAGAAGAATGGAGATACAAACTGGAATTATAAATAAGAGGGTTCGTTTCATATTAGCTCGTCATGTTTATTTAATGTGTTATTTTAATCTTCACAAATTGTTTAGTTATG
Organism: uncultured Bacteroidota bacterium; assembly: GCA_946479055.1. Next base: position 6,352 of record CAMLEX010000265.1, read on the forward strand.
AAAGATTTACTTTTGTCTCTACACTATGAACGGACTGCGCAAATTTAGTTTAAATTATTTTTTTATCAGGCCATTGCTTGTTGTTATTCTTTGCTCTGTAACGGCTACGGTGGTGGCTCAACGTATTCAAAGCAAAGATTTTGACAGTCTTTTAACAAAAAAGAATGATACTATTCCTGTAAAAAAAGATTCCGTTCATATTACTCCATCCGATACTATCCCCATTTTATCCGATACCATTCCTGGCAGGGATACAATGGTGCAAAAGATAGACACTTTTTCTTTAAAACTTTCAAAAGATACATTGACCTCACCATTACAATATTTTGCGGAAGACTCCGTGGTAGTAATGATTAAGTCTAAAAAAATATTACTGTATGGTAAAACAAAAACAGAATACCAGGATGTAACCTTAACCGCCCCACAGGTGGCAGTGGATCAGCAGACACAATTAATGACTGCTGTTAATAGCAAGGATAGTACAGGTACGGTACTGGAGGATGCTCATTTCAAACAAGGTGAAAATGAATTTACCAGTGATACGATTGTTTATAATTTTAAAACCCAAAAGGGCCTGACCAAAAATACCATTACGCAAT